>CAZYLX010000265.1:0-5319 GCA_964648595.1 uncultured Acidimicrobiaceae bacterium | reverse complement strand
CCTTGGCCTCTCCGGCGAATCCCCCTCCGTCCCTGCCGCGCGGCCGGGCCACGCCTACGACTTCGGCGGCCACTTCGAACCCGGCATGGTGATCTGCGTCGAGAGCTATGTCGGAGACCCGGCCTCGATGCAGGGGGCGAAACTCGAAGACCAGTTCCTGATCACCGACACCGGTGTCGAGAGAATGAGCAAGCTTCCGCACTCGCTCGTGTGACGGTTCGTGTCACTTCGGATCCGTCGCTGCGAGCGCCGTGAAGGCATTCACCTGGTCTGTTGCTCCGGCGATCACCAGGAGATCTCGCTTCGAGATCATCGTGTCGGCCGTTGCGTACGTGAACCGCTCGCCTGAGGGCTTGACACAGACCACGGTCACGCCATGACGTTGCCGGATGGCTGCATCTTCGAGTGTCCGGCCAACAAACCGTGACGGTGCCTCGAGCTCGGCGATCACGAAGCCTTCGTCAAGCACGAAGTAGTCGACAACTGCGCCGGTCACTGCATGGGCAACACGCTCGCCCATCTGCTTCTCGGGGAACACGACATGGTGAGCTCCAACTCGCTCCAGGATCCGACCATGTTCCGCGGTGATGGCCTTCGCCCAGACCGTCGGAACACCAACGTCGACCAGTGCCGATGTGGTCAGAATGCTTGCTTCGATGCCGGTACCGATCGCGACAACCGCGGCATCGAAGTGTTCGATGCCGAGCTGCCGCAGAGCGTTCTGGCTCGAACCGTCGGCCTGGCGCACCGCAGGCAGGATCTCGGCGTAGTCGTTGACTCGCTGGGCGTCGGTGTCGATGGCGAGAACATCGACACCGAGTCCAACCAGGGTTTCTGCCAGCGAACTCCCAAACCGGCCGAGACCGACGATGAAGACGGACTCAGCTGAATGGTCCTGATCCTGCGGATTCATCCAGTCACGGAATCGATCGATGTAGGTCATGAGGTTCTCCGGTGAGCGAGTGAGCGGGAGGGCGAGAGCACGGTCAGCCGACGATCAGGGTGCCGTCGGGGTAGTTGAAGGCGCGTGCTTGTGGCCGCAGAAGCACGGCGGTTCCGAACGTGATTGGCCCGACGCGGCCGATGAACATGAGCGCGATGACGACGAGTCGAGAAAGGCCGCTGAGCGCGTCGGTGACCCCCGTCGTGAGCCCGGCAGTACCAAACGCCGACGCCGCCTCGAACAGCAAGCGACCCAACTCGATGTCGGGTTCGAAGACGGCGAGGAGGAACGTGGCGGTTCCCACGGTGCCGAGTGCAGCAACCACCAGAGCAAGGGCTTCCCGCTGTAGGCCAACCGGGATGTTCCTGCCGTGGATCGTGACTGACGTATCCCGCCGGAACTCCGCCAACGTCGATCGCACCACCACGGCAACGGTCGAGGTCTTGATTCCGCCGCCGGTCGAAGCGCTGCTGGCGCCGATCACCATCAGCAAGATCAGTACGAGCCATGACGCCGGCTTCAGCGCCCCGATGTCGACGGTGTTGAAACCCGCCGTGCGGGCTGTTGCCGACTGGAAGAACGAGGCGAGCACTCGGTCGGCCCAGCCAAGAGAACCAATCGTGGCTTCGTTGTTCCACTCGACCGCGGCGATCATCAACGTTCCGGCAAGCAGCAACAGACCTGTTGTCGTCAGGGTGACGCGGGTGTGGAGCGACCATGCAGCCGGGCGTCGACCGACCTTTGCCAGTTCGAACACGACAGGAAAGCCGATCCCCCCGAGGATGAAGGCGGCGGCGACCACCAACGAGATGTACCAGTCTCCGGCGTAGCGGACGAGCCCACCTTCGATGATCGAGAAGCCGGCGTTGTTGAACGCCGACACCGCGTGGAACACCCCGAGGTGAACAGCTTGAAGCAGCCCGATGCGGTCTTCGGTGGCGAATCGGGCTGTCAAGAGGATCGCCACAACTCCCTCGGCCAAGAAGACGAACCGAACGAGATCCCTGATCAACGTTCGGAGCACGCCCAGGTCACTCAAACCGATCTCGGCTGCTGCTCGAGCGGCAGACCCGACTCGCAGTCTTCGGTTGATCGCAATGCCGACGAACCCGGCGAGGGTCATGATGCCGAGGCCCCCAATCTGGATGAGGGCCAAGATCACGAGCTCGCCGAAGCCGGACCAGACCGTCCCGCTGTCGACGACGACGAGCCCGGTGACGGTGACGGCAGACGTCGCGGTGAAGACCGCGTCGCTGAGGCTCACCGCGTCTGATGCGTGGCTGATCGGTAGCCACAAGAGCAGAGAACCGAGCGCGATCAATGAACCGAACGCTGCCAGCACCACGACGCTCGGTGCAGCAAAGCGGTAGGCGAAGGGACGAATCCTCATCGAGCGGACATCGACGGCAACTCATCGTCAGAACCTGAACGATTCATCGGAGGCCCCGAATCGCTCGAACGACCGCGTGTTGCACCAAGACCCGAAGGTGACTCAGGTCGGCCTCGACCTGGCCGGTGGCGGCGACAACGAGTCCGTCTCCATCGGCCGCTGTGTGGGCCGGCTGCAATGCTCGGGCGAAGCCATCGTGTCCACTCTGAGCCATCAGATAGCACGCCGTCTTGTCGGCGACCGCGTTGGTCACGACGATGCCGATCGTCGTGTTCCCGAACGGTGCCGTGCCCGGGGCTGCGTCGGGCGGGCTCCACCGCGGGCCAGGGTCGGACATGGTTGTTCCGTCGTCGATGAACCCGAGCGCATTGACGGCGATGAGCGCACTGACGATGAGGTCTCCGGACCGCAAGGTTGCGGTCCCGATACCTCCAGGCTCGGTCGCATCGGGGCCGCCCCACTTGCCGACCGTTGCCCCCCGCCCTGCTCCGACCACACCGATGTCGTGGTTCGCCTCAGAAGCTTTCGACGCTGCTAACCGACCCTGCTCGGCCCCGGGCCTGACCGATCCGTCACCAACGGCCAAGTCGTACAGACTCATTCCAACCACGATCGGGACGGGTCCAGCTTTGGTCGGAAATCCCCGGCCCTGGGACTCGAGCCACGTCATCACGCCATCGCCGGCGGCCAGGCCGAAGGCTGAGCCACCGCTCAGCACGACCGCATCGACGTGCTGGACGATGTTGTGCGGAGCAAGAAGCGCGAACTCACGAGTTGCCGGTGCCCCGCCTCGAATCTCTCCGGAGGCGACCGTTTGCTCAGGCAGGATCACGACCGTGCAACCGGTCTCGGCTCGGTGGTCGGTCCAGTGCCCGACACGAACGCCGGGAACATCGGTCAACATTCATCCGACCCTAGGGCCAGGTCTTCGAGTCGTCGGTCATAGCCGACAGCGACCGATCCCCACTCGAGGGATGCAAGGGCACCTCGCAGCCCCTCGACGGCGGCTCGTCTATCACTCAGTTCGGTCACGGTGTTCCGCAACGCTGAGCCAAACGAACCTGGTTCATACAAGACAGCATCGTGGAACAGCTCCGGCACCACCTCTGGGTAGCTCAGACGACGTGGCAGAACAGGAACACAGCCGGCCATCATCGCTTCTACGACGGCGACACCGAAGAACTCGTGCTCGGCGCAGCTGACAACGATGTCGGCTCGATGGAGCAGCGTCTCGTACTCGTCTCGTGAAAACGGTCCGGCGGCGATCACACGATGACCGTGCAACTCGATGATCTCCCGACGAACCTCGGACTGAGCCGGGTCGTCGCCGGCAAGAATCAGGTCGAAAGCAAGTCCAACACCGGCCAGCTTGTCGAGTGCTCGAGCAAAGACCGCAGGCGCCTTGTCTGGCTCCCACCGATGAGGCCACAGGATGGCCGGGACGGTCCCCGGGGCAGCACGAGTCCCACAAGGAGGAGTGACGCCGACAGGATGTACCTCGAAGCGGTCGATGACGGTCTCGATGGCGGCGGACGGAATCGGCTCGGGCTGCACTGCGGCCCACCCAGGCAGAGCATCGACGACGGCGTTCTGATGGAACGCCGAGTTGAACCAAACTGAGTCCGCAGCCAACCAAGAATCCCAGTTCCGAAGAACGGCCTCACCATCCACACGTCCATCAACTGTTGGGTACACGAGCTGCGATTCGTGCATGTAAACGACCACGGGGAGGTCGGGCGGAGGTCGGAGATGACCCAGGAGCGCTGCAACGTCGACCAATCCACTGACCATCACGATGTCCGGCCAACGTCCGTCGCGTGCGACCTGCGTAGCGATCTCGGCTGCAAGGGCCCCGGCACCGGCTCGCAAACGCCACCGCCAAAGTGTCGGGGCCAGACTCACGATCGACACGTGATGGCGGCTCGCCTCGGCAAATCCTTCTGCCCAGGCTCGATGTGAGCCACCGAACCACGGCTCGGCCAGCACCACCCTCACGATCAGACCCTGCTCAGAGCGGCCCGGGCCAGCAGGCCACGAAGCATGGCGTTCACTTCGTCCGGCCGCTCCAACATCAACTGATGCCCAGCGCCCGCAACGATCTCGATAGTGGAATCGGCGAGGGCCGAAGCCAAACGCCGACTCTCGCGCACCGGTGTGAGTGGATCGCGACTTCCCACGATGACGGCGGACGGAAGGCTGCAACGCTCCAACGCCTCGAGCACATCGTGATCGAGGATTGATGGCGCAGCCTTCAAGAACTGGTCGACTTCCAACGACTCGAACGCCTTTGCGGTCTCGCGCACATCACGGGCGTCTGGCCGTTTGCCGAAGGTCGACCGCACCAAGATGTTGCCCAGATCGTTCTCCGGGATCGAGGTGACTCGGCGGGCCAAACGCGGGTTGGCATCGGCCAGTCTCTGAATCGGGCCGGCGAGCGATCGGAGCAGGTCGTTGGCCAGACCGACAGGGCTTCTCCCGGCGGTCGAGATGAACCCGACAGCGCCGACGCGGCGCCACAGCGGGGACTCGTCGAACAAATTGTCGGCGATGAATCGGCCCAACACCATCCCGCCCATCGAGTGTCCCGCGATGACAGCGTCGGTCAGATCCAGACTTTCGAGCAGGAACGCAATGTCTCGCGCATTGGCTTCGATGCTCGACCCGTCGCTTCCCGGTTCCGAACCACCATGGCCCCGCAGATCGATGGCGATCACCCTCGCCTCATCGACGAGATCCCATTGACGGTGCCAGACGCCAGCCCGCAACGTGATGCCGTGCAGAAGGACCAGCGGCAGGCCAGAACCAGCTTCCACACCACGAAGCACACCCCCGTCAGGCAATGCCAGCTCGATGTCGATGGCCGACAACGGGCGAGGGGTTGCTTCGGACTCCGATCGACGACGGAGCGGCACAGTGGCGAGCTGCTCAGCAGCGGCGCCAGCGAGAAGGCCGGCACCGAGCGACAGCCAATTCATCGGTTCGCCCG
>CAZYLX010000264.1:0-5332 GCA_964648595.1 uncultured Acidimicrobiaceae bacterium | reverse complement strand
CCACTCCAACGGATAGACGACCGGAACCACGACCACGCCGTCGATGGCGTGGTCGGCGAGCTGAGGATGCGATGTCTGGCTGACCACGACTTCGCGCGCAGGATCGGTGTCGGTGGCAACACCGCTCCCGAGCAGCAGGGATGCCAAGACGCCGAGCCAATCACCTCGCTCGGTCTTGTCTGATGTGTACGCCCCGGCGTCAAGGGCCTGCCGCAGCATGGCTGTCTCGTCGCTGACGGCATCGCGGCCTTCGAGAGCTTGCCACATCGCGGCAAACACCTCTGAGACGCCAGTTCTTGCCTGGTGCCCGTCGACCCTGGCCGCGAAGGCAACGTCTGGTGGGTTCACACGTTCGTTTGCGTTTGTCCCAGCAAGTGTGTTGATCGCACCAACGACATGGCCGACTCGTTCCTTCAGAGGAAGCGACGCCAGCAGTGTTGGTTCGATCGGTGTTCCGATCCAGTAGTCCTGTGTGCCGTGGCCCGTCGGAACCTCGGCCTTTCCGTCGATGGGGTCAACGGGAAGGCCACCGGTGAACCGCACGGGGACAATGGGGACCCCGAGCTCAATGGCAAGGTCGATGAACACCGAACTGACCTTGGCTGTCACATCTCGCGAGCTCTGCGAACGTGTGCCATCGGCGTGAATGAAGAACGAATGCCTGCCAGCCAGCATCTTCTCTCGGACATCGTTCACCAGCTCGAACATCGTTTCTGGTTTGGCCTGATCGAAGTACGCAATCTGCCTTGACCCCGAAGATCCCGGATAGGCCTCCACAGCAGCAATCGCCTGGCCGATCCATCGATGCCGATGCTTCATATGGGCGACCGTTGTCATCGGAACACCCGTCAGTGCCGGAAGAAGGTTGGAGATGAGCAATGACTCGATCTGCACTTGGTGATTGCCGAGATAGATCGCAGATCTCCCTCGGAGATCCTCGAGGCTTGATGCAGCCGGAATTCGCACGCTGTTGACATATCGATCGGTCAAACCGTCAAGGAGATCCTCACCAAGCCAGTCGGTCGGGGTCTGGCGCTCTTCCTGCCAGTACTCGCTCATTCGTGCCTTGACCTCCACCACCGGAATCTCCACTGACTCCATCGACGACGCCCCGGTTGGGCTCCCCGAAACCAACCGCATACCCATGTTCTCGACTTCGTAGATCCGGAGACCGTCACACCACAACGAACCTGATCCAACGACGTACGGCCCGGCGCCGTCGCTGCCGACCTCGGTGATCTCCATCGTCGACGTGATCAGCGTGTTGCTTGGTGTGACCTGCCCTCGGTACTTCCATGACATTGCACAGTCAATCCGAATCGGCTCGAACCGTGGACTGACCAGTGCATCGGCCATGTCGGTATCGAGCATGTAGAACTGCAAGAGCTGCAGCAGCGCCTCGATGCCGAGCGAGCCTGGTTGCACCGGGTCCTGGAAGAAGTGAGCCTTGAAGAACCACTCGGAGACGTCAACGTCCTTCTCGCCTCTGACGATGCCCAGGCCAGCCTCACCAGCACCCCGACTGTGCGTCGCCCGATCGAGCATCAGCAGCATCGGCTCGGCAAGGCGTGCCGAGCCGTCGCAATAGCGGACTGGCCTGGCATTGAGATCGACTGTGTCGATCGTTGCCGCTTCGAGACGGCCCCGGTTCACATCGAAAATGGGGAGGCCAACCTGATCCTCGAAGGCCTCTGGTGGGAAGAACCCAAACACAGTGGTCATCGAGTAGACCTTCGTACCACCGAGGAAACACTCGACATCAAAGCCCTCGATGATCATGCCTCCCGCCCGAGAAACGCTTGTCAGCTTCACCCGCGTCGTGAGCGTTCCCGCGGTCCGCGCGAGCTCGCCGTGAAGCGTTGCTGTCCCGTCGAGATTGCGGAACAGCAGATCCTCGTCGAGGCCCGTCGCAGAACCAACCGCAGAGGCAACCCATCCACATGGTTGGAGCGCAGCCTCCAACAAGACGGCGTATGGCATCGTTTCCACACCGTTCTCATCGAAGTACCAGGCATCAGCGGGGATGTCGTACTCGCACTCAATTTCCATGCCGGCTTCGCAGCGGTCGAGGTCACCAACGATCTTCGTGATCCTGCTGATGAAGTGGTACGGCTCACCTGGCAGTCGCGGTGAACGGCGGGTGCCGTCGAACATCTGATACATCGAACCAAATGCGTCGGATGGTCGACCCCATGCGCACGAGATCATCGCCTTCCAGTCGAAGGGGAAGCCCTCGCTGTCGGTCGCTACCGGACGGGGCTCGAGAACGCCTTCGTAGATCTCGGGACGCGACGTCAACGGCCAATCTGGAGTGAGCTCGACACCGATCCGGTGGGCATGGAAGGCGGCGCGACCATCAACAAAGCCGAGCACGTCGCAGACAATGGTCGGGTGTGGGCCGTCCCACACCTCGGCAACGTGGACCTCGTACGCCACCCGTTCCGCCTCGGGGTTGATCTCACCCCGGCACTTGAGCTCGAAGGGTTGGCCTGGCAAAGGCTGGAATCGCCAGCCGTCGCGCTTGGCCGTGTAGCCAAGAGCCGTGAGGTAGAAGGACATGGCCTCGATGCAGGCCTCGACCATGAAGTTCCCCGGCATGCACGGGTCGTTCTTGAAGTGCCCATCAAAGAACCAGTCGTCGTTGTTGATCTTGGTTTCGCAGCGCATGAAGCCGCGGCCCCACGGCCCGCCGACTGGATCGAATGCCGTCACTTCATCGATGAACAGCTGCGGCCCGGCCTGGATCTTCGGTGTTCGTGTGTGCGTTTCTGTCCACTCGTACCCAGGCCCGAAACAATCGAGCACTCGACCCTCGCTGAAAGCGGCGACTTCGTGCTGAGCGAACGAGCGCTTCGTGCAGATGACGGCAGGGGCATCGACCCGATCGGTCGGATCGAGAACATCGGCTTCCGGGGTCCAAAGCACACCGAGCGCGTCGTCGAGTTCTTCTGCGTTGAAGAAGCCGGCCTGTGCATCGCGAACCGTCAGACGAGGCTCGCCATCAACCACACAGTCGTACTCGAAGAAGAACAGACGAATGTCGCCATGTCTCGCGTGACCGGTGATGCGGATCTCGTACTCGAGCGTCTCCCCCGCCGACGGCAGATCACCGTGATAGGTCAGCGTGCAGCCGAGCAGGCGGTACGAACGCGTACCAAGATTCAGCAGATCGATCCCCATGTAGCTGATGAGCATGAGGTCGGCTTGGCCGGATTCGATCATGAAGCCGGCTGGCATGTAGCCCTCGTTGAGGTACCACGCTCCGGCCTCGACATCGGTCTCTGTCCAGATGGTGCCTTTGCCGAGCACACCAGGGGTCGCAGCGAGTCCCGTCACCCGATCGGCCAGGAGAAGCGGAGGCTCCGGCATACGGCACTGAAGGTCGAACTCGTCCTGCGGAGCGAACAGCGGCCCGAACAGATCCGAGATCCTCCCGGACGAGTGGATCTCGAGTTGCTTCTTGTTCCAGGTCGGACCAACACGCCGGTCCTGATCGAGGCTGGGCTGCGGTGACGCGGGAGCCGTGGCTCGTTGTGGCTCGGCGACTGGTGTCGGGCCGGCAACCGTCGGGGCACGATCGAATGCTCCGGCAGACGGCAGAGCACGCACCATTGCGGGCAACCCGCTGAGAGTTCCGGCCGTTGCTGCCAGGAACCGCTGCTGGACCGTTGCCTGGTCTGCCAGGAATTGCGTGTGGATCTGTGTGGCCACGGCCATTTGTTGCTGGATCACGGCCGCCACGTCGTTGGACAGCTGAGCGTTGGACGGCTTGTCACCACCAGCTCCGACGACAACAGCACTGGCAACGCCAGCACGGGCAACAACATCGGTGGCGAAAGCCGCAGCCGGAGGTGGCTGGCTTGCGGAGGCGCCCACCGGTGGAAGTGTCGGGGCTGGAGCCATGTGTTGGTACATCGGGGCCGATTCGTCGTGTTTGATCGCCCGAGGAGGCAGCGTCACGCTTGGCGGGTGCGCTGCAAACGACAGTGATGGCCCCTCCTCTTCCGCCGGCGAACGGTTCTTCGGAGTGAGACGTTGTGTGAGTGCTTGGTGATTCACGTCGATGCCGGCAGCGACCAGGGAAGCAGCGGCGTCGAAGACCTGCTCCAGGCTTCTTCCCTTGCGATCGAGATGAACAGCGAGGATGTCGTGGTCCGAGAGGATGTCTCGGATGAAGTTGGTGCACGCGCCGGCGGGCCCGTGTTCGATGAAGATCCGGACACCGTCTGCGTATGCGGCTCTGATCGTTGCTGGGAAGTCGATGGTGTTCTCGGCCTGAGCCGTGATCATTTCGGCGCATCGATCCGAACTGACCTCGTACGCCCCGGCACAACCGTTCGAGTAGTGCCTGACTCCAACGGGTGGGCTCACGGCCCGTGTGTGAATGTCGACCCATGGCTGATGGAACGCAGATGCGACTTCTGGTGTGTGACACGCGAGTTCGTAGCCGACCTTCACGCACCGTTTCCGGCCAACACGTTCGACGATGCGCAAACACGCCTCGCTGTCGCCGCTGATGACGCAGTCGTTCGCTGTGTTGATGATCGAGACATGGACTCGCGGTTCTTCGGCGACGAATGACTGAACTTCGCCGAGCGGGCACAAGACGTTCCACACCGACCAGCGAACAACATCTTCACCCCAGGCTCGCGCGACAGCTGCGAACTCGACACCAAGCTCGCGATTCATCATCCCGCTGGCGTTGATCTCGTTCCGCATGGCGTCCATGTCATGCCACACGTCAAATGCGTACAGACTGTTGCTCTCACCAGACGAGTACCCGATCGCCGCCGTCATGTTGATGCCAAGGACCGTGCGAGTCAGCCTTGCGTGGGCCTGGCTCAGTAGCGCCGTTCCCCAGAGATAGTCATCTGGTGTCGGGTCGTGTTGGCTGTCGCTGTACGCCCAGTTCGCGACCTCCCCGAGCGGGAAGTGCTGCGACGACGGCGAAGCAAGTTCCGGCAGGGCGACAAGGAGGTCAGTGCCCATGCCCTGGTACGCCGCTCCGGCGGCGGTGAAAACTGCAGCAACCTCACCGCGTATCGGCCCGGTCCTGAAGTGGACACCGAGCCCTGCTGGTCGACCGTCTTCGATGTGGGCTCGTGCCTTTTTCAGGCGCTCGTCCAACTGGTCATCGGTGGCAGCAACAACCACAAGGCGGGCCGGTCCAACGTCGGACTCGCGGCGCGCTGCGACACACTCGAGAACTTCGGTGGCGTGTGCGCCAGAGAACACGTGGAGCGATGGCGGGACGTGGTTTGAGGGCGCCTCGGCCGTTGAGAGCTCGGCCAGTCTGACCAGGCCCGAGCTGCCTGCTTCCATTGGATCAACA
>CAZYLX010000263.1:0-5333 GCA_964648595.1 uncultured Acidimicrobiaceae bacterium | reverse complement strand
GTATCCCTTATCATCAAGTCGATGAATGAGCTCTGCCCATCTGAGACCTGCTTCAATAGTGACGGTCATTACATCTTCATCAATTTTGATGACCTTGTCCATGTTCACCATATCAAGCATAACGACATTGGGAACTCGAGGTAAGCAAGCACCACATATACCGTTGTTGCCAACCTGCTCGACAATCGGCGGATCATCGGTGTCGCTGTTGGTGGCGAACAGCGCTTGGCCGCCGCCGAGGATGCTTCGCGTCTACGAGATGCACTCGGTGTTGCTCTGCCGCCCGGCCTTCCGCAGGCCTTCACCGACCCCGTCGATGACCCGTTCGGAGATCTGCTCAGCCGCTACGCAAAGAGCCACGGCCCGTTCCTCACCCGCGAGGTCGGTGATCGCTATGGCGTCGAAGACGAGCGAGTCGAGGTCGGATTGAAGGAGCTCGAGTGCCAAGGCCGCATGGTTCGTGGTGAGTTCCGGCCTGAGGGCGTTGAGCGAGAATGGTGTCACAACGACGTACTGCGGGTGCTTCGTAGGCGATCCTTGGCTGCTCTGCGCAAGGAGGTGGAGCCTGTCGAGCAAGACGTACTGGCTCGCTTCTTGCCGGAATGGCAGCAGGTCGGAGCGCGAAGACGAGGCGTTGATGGGTTGGCCGAGGTGCTGACCACGCTGCAGGGTGCGACGCTGCCGGCGTCGTCGCTCGAGGTCGACATTCTTGCTGCTCGCGTGCCCGACTACTCGCCCGCTCATCTCGACACGCTTCTCACTGCAGGCGAAGTGGTCTGGGTTGGAGCCGGATCGCTCGGCGCAGCTGATGGCCGAGTCCGCCTGGTCTGGCGCGATCAAGTCCCGGCTCTTGTTCCCGCGCCGGCCGATCCCGTCGAAGGCGAGCTGCACGACGCGTTGCGGGCGTGTTTGGCAGCTCGCGGCGCTGTCTTCTGGTCGGATCTGGTTGCCGCGGCCCAAGCTGCTGGTCACGACTATGGGGACATTGCAGTGCTGACCGCGTTGTGGGATCTGGTGTGGGCCGGCGAAGTCACGAACGATTCGCTGACCCCGCTTCGGGCGCTTGTTAGTGGCGCCAGCCCGAAGAAGGCGAAGGCTCGCGGGAGTGGTCGGGCGCGGCGGCCGAATGTCCGGCAATTGTCGCGGCTCGGTCCTCCGGCGGGAACTGGTCGCTGGTCGTTGGTTGCGCCGCTTCGTCTTCCTGCTGTGACACCGACCGAGGCGCGGCACACGCAGGCGTTGCAGCTGCTCGAGCGGTATGGCGTCCTGACTCGAGAGATGGCGTTGGCGGAGGGCGCCGAGGGTGGGTTCGCCGGCGTCTATCAGCTCCTCAAGGAGATGGAGGAGCGAGGTCAGGTTCGTCGCGGCTACTTCGTAACCGGGCTCGGAGCGGCGCAGTTTGCTCTTCCCGGGGCCGTGGATCGTCTACGAGACGAGCGGCGGACGGGCAGCGCTGAAGAACCGGGCCCAGCGATGGCTCTCGCCGCGTCGGACCCCGCTCAGCCGTACGGAGCCTCGTTGCCCTGGCCCGATGTCGAGGGCCGTCCGAGTCGGGCCGTTGGTGCGTATGTGGTCCTCCGTGACGGCCACCCGCTTGCCTACTTGGAGCGAGGCGGCCGCAGCCTCACGGTGTTCCCGACCGGCGAGGGTGACCCGACATGGATTCCCACGCTCGCGTCGCTCGTTCACCGCAAGCAAGTCAAGAAGATCGAGATCCAGAAGATCAATGGTGTGCCGCCGGCCGAACAGCCCGAACTGCGTGACCTGCTCACATCGAACGGCTTCGCCCAGGGCTACAAAGGTCCCACCCTCCGCTGAAGCTGCCAACCCTTGGGACGTTGTGAGCGGAGCGATCAACTCCAGGCTCGCCGAAGGCGGACACCCGCCGCTGGGTGGGGAGACAGAGACTGAGGTCGATGCTGATGCAGGGAGTCGGTTCAGTCGGGTCGGCGCCACATGGCCCAGACATCGGGGCCGCCTCCAGGAACGAAGCGATGGTCGACGATCTCGAATCCAACTGATCGATAGAACGCAACGTTGCCTTCCGTCGAGGTCTCCAGTGCGCTGACAAGGCCCAGCTCGTCTGCCATGGCAAGGCCCGGACCGAGGACGCGCTCTCCGTGACCATGCCGCCAGTGGTCGGGGCGGGTCCCCATCGTTTCGAGGAACAGATGAGGATCCGTCGGGCGGGAGAAGCCATTGGCCTCGCCAGATATCGCGTAGACGAGGCGGTCGCCGTGAAGTGGGCGGGAACGGTCGCTCAGGTCCTGGAAGACCTGACTCTCGACGATCACTCGTGAGTCTGTCCAGACCGCGGCGGTCACGACACGTCTTTCGACGTCTCCGACCCAGACAAGGCCGTGAGGCAAGCCGAGCAGCTCGAGCGAGATGCGTTGGAGTTCAGTGATGCGCCGGACGTGATCCTCGCTGTCCACGCACCATCGCGTCCACGGGTAGTCGCTGAAGGCAACCCCCAACACCTCGGCAACGACGTCGAGGTCAGCTGTGCCGGCCCGTCGAATCAACCGCGGCTCGGCAGCTCGAGTTCGCCTCGTGCTCCAACCGGGGGCTGAGCGCGTCGAAACTGAGGGTCACAAACCCGGGGTTTGAGCGTTTGGCGAACCTGGAGTTGATCGCTGCGCTCACAACGTCCCAAGGGTTTGCGACGCATCAGGTGGTGGAGATGGCGTCGAGGACATTCAGCTTGGCGGCCCGTCGGGCGGGGAAGTACGCAGCAAAGACCCCGAGAACCCCTCCAAGCACGATGTAGAGCGCGAGGCTCACCCAGGGAATCGCGGTCTTGGTGATGAACTGCGCCGGAAGGGCAGAGATGCCGGCATAGGCCAGCAGTACACCCATGATCACTCCGAGCAGTGCCCCGAAGACCCCGACGATGACCGCCTCCCAACGCACCGATGACCGCAGCTGGCTGCGGGTCATGCCAACAGCCCGGAGCAGGCCGATTTCGCGAGTCCGCTCCAGTACCGACAGCGCCATTGTGTTGATGATTCCGAAGAACGCAATGATGAGACACAGTCCGAGCAGGGCGTTGATGATGATCAGAATCTGACCGATCTGATCTTCGAGGCCTTCCTGGAACTCGCTGTTGTCCTGCACTGCGAGCTGCGGGAACTCCTCAGCGACAGCATCGACTGCTGGTCGCCCGTCGACGCCGCTCACGCCATCGGCATATTTGAGCCCGATGAAGTCGACTCCGTCGACGGTCAGGTGCTCGCTGGCAGTGGAGCGATCGATGTACAGGTCGCCCTCGAGAATGCTGTTCGCCTCGAAGATGCCGACGACAACAAGCGTTTCGCTCTCGCCGTCTTCGAAGGCGAGATCCAGCGTGTCGCCAACGCCGACCGCGAGATCCTCGGCCTTGTCCTCGAATACGAGGACTTCGCCGGTGTCGACCGTGTTGACGCCGTCGATGACGTCAATGGCGATGATCTGAGCGGCAATATCGCCGTCGAATGCCTCAACACCGACTTTGTCGTCTCCAAGGACGGCCTCGAGTTCGACGAACCCGGCAACGGGCCCTGTCTCGTCGAGAGCGTCGAGGTTCTCGACGAGTCTCGGCGAGAAACTCAAACCCTGTGCTTCTTCGAACACGAAGACATCAGCGGTGAGCGAGTCCTCCAGCAGATCGTTGAACGTCGCAATGATTGAGGAGGCAAGCACGGACACGCCCGTGATCAACGCCAAGCCGATCATCAGAGCGGTGGCTGTTGCCGCCGTCCGCTGCGGATTGCGGCTGGCATTGTCGCGGGCCAGACGGCCAACCGTGCCTCTGAGCCCCTCGACGGGGGCGCCGATCAGCGCTGACACTCTGCCTGCGAAGAGCGCGCTGAGCATCGCAACGCCGATGAACGTGAGGACCGAGCCGAGACCGAGCAGCGTGAGCACACCCGTGGTCGTACCGGAGGTGCCGAGCAGGCCGAGGGCCAGCAGGATGACGCCGGGGATCAGCACCAGGGAGCCGGCGATGATCCGGAACCGCATGCTTCGTTCACCGGCCCCCGTGTCGTGCAGGGCCTCGAGCGGCGAAATCCTCGATGCCTTGAGCGCAGGAGCGATGGCCGAGACGACGGTCACGAAGATGCCGACCACCATCACAACCACGATCGTGCGCGGCTTGATCTCCAAGGGGCCGTCGGGGAAGGCCCCGCCGCCCTGGCTGAAGATCCACTTCAACAGAGACGCAACGCCGATACCGGCGAACAATCCGCCGATGGAAGCGAGGACGCCAACCACAAACGATTCGAACAGAACCATCCAACGGACCTGTGCTCCGCTGGCACCGATGGCCCGCAGCAAGCCCATCTGTTTCTTTCGCTGGCTCACCAGAATGGCGAACGTGTTGTAGATGATGAAGATGCTGACGAACAGGGTGACGAGCGCGAATCCGAGAAGGATGTTCCCGAAGATCGTGATGAAGTCGCCGAACTCGGCCTGGGTCTCTTGCTCGGCTGTCTTCGCGGAAACGACCTCGATCCCAGCTGGTGATGCGGCCTGCAGATCAGCGACCAGGGTTGCCGACGCGACGCCTTCTTCAGCGGCAATGACGATGCCGTCGATCTGACCCGGTTCGCCGAGCACCCGCTGGGTGGTCGGCAGATCGAACAACACGAACATCACGCCGGGTGAACCGAACTCGACGGTTCCCGAGAGCTCAAACTGTTCGATGCCGTCCGGTGTCGCGAGATCGAGGGTGTCGCCAACAGCGAAGTCGCCCTGTTCGGCCTGGTCGGTGTCGATCGCGACTTGCTGGCCCGCTGGGGCCGCACCCTCGATCAGCGTGAGCGAAGACAGTTCGCTCGGCCCTGCCCATGAGATCGTGAGTACCGGTGGCCCTTGGGGACGAACCACTTCGCCGTCGGCGTCGAGCGTGTAGACCTTCTCGAATCCAGAGAGTCCGGGCTCGATCTCGGCAACGCCGTCGACGTTGGCCAGGGCGCCGGCGATGGACTCGTCGAACCGCGGCTCGTCTTCGCTGTTCGAGACCTCGCCCTCGGGAGCTCGGACCACGGCGTCGACACCGGCAAAGATGTCGGAGCTGAGCTTGTCGAAGACCGAGCGAAGACTGTCGGCGAGGATGAACGAGCCGGAAACGAAGGCCACGCCGAAGATGATCGACAGCATGGTCAGGAAGAGGCGGCCCTTGCTGGCCGCGATGCTGCGGAGAATCAGCTTGCGCATGAGTCAGTCCCCCAGCGACTTGATGCGGTCGAAGACGCTATCGGCTGTTGGGCCTTCCATCTCGTCGACGATCGACCCATCGGCAAGGAAGAGAACACGGTCGGAGTACGAAGCGGACATCGGGTCGTGGGTGA
>CAZYLX010000262.1:0-5336 GCA_964648595.1 uncultured Acidimicrobiaceae bacterium | reverse complement strand
CTCTGTTTATCTCACGTGTTGGTGATGATCCCGGTGGTCGGCAGATCCGGCAACATCTTTTTGCCTGGAGTTGCCCATTTCACCATTTATCCAACGCAGAAATCCCTGCCATTCCGTTTCCATGAATTGTTTACTACCAATATGAATATCGGAAAGAAATGCAGCACAAACTGGTACTTCAGATCTATGTTGTTCGTTCTGAATACTTATATCTGGAAAAACTATGCCCTGAACTACTATTAAGATTCCCATCAATAGATGCATCCTCAGCCCAGATTGTATAATTATACTGTCCCGTTGCCGTAAATGCTGTTGCGGGTGATGTAGGTGTTCGAGACGTTGCTTTGGACCACAACACCAGCGCTGGCGTTGTCGGCGATGATGTTGCGGCGAATGGTGGTTGAAGAACCAAACACCCAGATCCCATGCGGACGGGTGACACCCCAACCGTTGGCGGTGATGGTGTTGTCCTGGTAGCTGATCCCCGATGTCGTGCCGCCGAAGACCCCGGACGCGTTGTCGGTGATGAAGTTGCCGGTGACGCTGCCGCTGATCCACACACCAACCGGGTTGGCGATCGGGTCAAGAATACCGTTGCGTCGGATCTCGTTACGGAGCACGGTTCCCGAGTTGGAGGAACTACTGAAGTCGACACCGACCCCTCCGGCAAAGCCGATCAAGTTGTCACGCACGATCGCATTGTCGGTTTCTCGCATCGTCAGGTTCTTCTGGCCGCTGCGTGCCCCCGCCCCCGGATCAACAAACGAAGCAGGCCGCGAACCAATCACGTTGAACTCGGCCAGCGACCCAGTGAAATCGGGGGTTGTGCTGAAGTTGGTTCCGAACCGGACGTTCGTATCGAAGGATCCGGCCGAGTCGCCGAAACCCCAGATGGACACGTGACGAAGAACAGCATCGCTGGCTTCGAACACCAGACCCGTAGGCACCACGGCGGTGCCACGGTTGTTCCAGATCTCCAACTCGGGATCGAGCAACGGAGTCGTGTAAGTCCCGGCAGTGCCGACCGCCAAACCGGCACCGATCTGAGCAGCGTTCGGATCAAGGATCGTGACGCCGTCAGTGAAGTCAAAGGCGCGGCCATCGACCGTCGTGCCATCCCCGGTGATGGCCGGGAGAGTGTCTGTAACGCTGAGACGCCACCACCAGTTACCGAACCCATCACCAACACCAGCCGATTCAGCAGGCACGAACCGCATCGTGTTGGTACCGGCGATCGCGTTGGCGTTCTGAATGAACTGGCGCAACGAACCCTGCACAGTTCTCGGGTTCGACACGTCGTCGTCGCGAGTGTTGCCACCGACGGTGTTGACGACGACGTTGAACGAGAACCCGAAATCGATGTCCGTGATGTTGGCACCAGCGACGGTGAGGAACGACCGGTGTTCATGATCATCCCACTGAGAGAAATCATCCGAGATCGAGCCGGTGATACCGGCGTAGCAAGTGCCGGCTACGACCCGCACCTGGAATCCGATGCCATTGTCGCAATAGCCGCCAACCGGCCCATAGGTCTGCTCCGCCCAGATCTCGCCCTGAACCGCACCCGGATCCTGACTCGACGGAACCGTCTTCGAATCGACAACCACATGGTAATTGCCATCGGCCAGACCAGAGAACGAGTAGTCACCGGACGAGTCAGTCTGGATCGCCGACGCCCCAACCAGGGTGTCCCCGCCATCAAGAGTCGAGTCGCCATCATCGAGATAGAGGAAGACATCCACCAAGTCCACGCCAGGATTGTTCACATCGCCAACCACACCGTCAGCCAGGACATCACCAACGACATCCTCAAAGATCGTTCCAGAGATCGTCGAGCCGGGAGTGTCGAGGTCGAGCACATAGACCGCGCCACGATCGGCAGGTCCACCATCATCGTCGCCGTAGACACCAACGGCGATGCCAATCGTGCCGTCACCATCGAGATCGCCCAGGCCGGCAACGCCGAAACCGAATTGATCGCTCGTATTCAGCGTGACGCCGAGGTTCCCTTCGGAGTTGCTGATCTTCTGCTCTGCTTTGACCGTGCCGTTCGCGTTCAGGAAGAGCAGATAGGCGGCTCCGGCGAGGCCACCGCCGTCGTCATCCTTCGGCGCACCAACGAGCAGGTCTGGTACGCCGTCGGCGTCGACGTCGCCAGCAGCACCGACGGACGTGCCCCACTCGTCATTGCTGGCCAAGGACGTAACGAGCCCGCCCACTGTGTCGCTGATCTTCTGCTCGGCCTTGACCGTGCCGTCGGCGTTGAGGAACAGGACGTAGACGGCGCCGCGGTTGGTGCCCCCGTCGTCGTCCCAGTAGTTGCCAACGACGATGTCATTGAGGCCGTCGCCGTCGATATCGCCGAGGCCGGCGACACCGATGCCGAACCCGCCGGAGGCAGCAAGTGTTGCCCCAAGCCCACCGGTGCCCTCGCTGATCTTCTGCTGGGCCTTGACGGTCCCGTCTGGGTTGAGGAACAGGACATAGACGGCGCCCTTGTTGCCCCCGCCGTCATCGTCATCCTTGGCACCAACAACGATGTCGTTGAGCCCGTCACCGTCGAGATCGCCAATCGTGGCCACAGAACTGCCGAATCGGTCATTCGCATCGAACGTGACGCTCAGGCCGCCTTCGATGTCGCTGATCTTCTGTTCGGCCTTGACCGTGCCGTTCGCATTCAAGAACAGCACATACACCGCGCCGTAGTTGCCGCCGACACCGTCGTCGTCCTGGTGAGCACCGACCACGATGTCAGGGATGAGGTCGCCATCAAGGTCGCCGAGACCGGCCACACCTATGCCGAATTCATCGCTGTTGTCGAGTACTGCAGTGAAGAGACCCTGGGTGTCACTGATCTTCTGCTCGCCTTTGACCGTTCCGTCGGCGTTGAGGAACAGGATGTAGACGGCGCCCCGGTCGCTGCTGCCGTCGTCGTCCCAGTGGGCACCAACGGCCATGTCGTCGATACCATCGCCGTCGACGTCACCAATGCTGGCCACCGAACGACCGAAGTGATCGTTCACACCGAGCGTCTCGGTCAGGCCCCCAGCGGTCTCGCTGATCTTCTGCGCACTCGCAACTGTTCCGTCCGAAGCACCAGTCGGGTCGTCGAGGTAGTCGGGCTCGCCATCGCGGTCGAGATCAAGTGCATCCCTCGGGTCGCCATCGGCGTTCGGGTCAGCGTTCTCGCTCGCCGTCGGGATGCCATCTCCGTCGTCGTCAGCATCCAGGTAGTTCGGGAACGTGTCGCCGTCGGTATCGGGCCCGGGCGTGGTCGACGGGTCGTTGTCGAGGTCCGTGTCTGCGTCCTCCTCCAGATCGCACAGACCGTCCGTATCCGAGTCAGCGCACAGGCCGGCCACCAGCTGGGGAGGCGAGAACTCCGACGTCGACCCGTAGACAGGCCCGACTGACTCCTCGGTTGCTGTGAGCGTGGCCAGGTCTCCCTCACTGCCGGTATACGCGACCTGGAAGGACTCGGCACCGCTCCCAGTGTGGGTGATGGTCACGCCGTCCTCGAACGACTCGCCTTCGCCGTAGCCAGACGGGTCGGCGCCAAACGGGTTGGTGAATACGTCGATGCGGTAGTCGCCGGCAGGTACATCCAGATCGAAGTCGACGGTGACGGTCCCCGCCACCTCGACGGCTGCTGTCGCCAACGGATGATTCATTCCGTCGTTCACGGTCGCCGTGCCGTTGGCCGTGACCCCGAAGCCGTCCTCGGTGCCACCGACGAGATCGATACCGAGGGTGTCGTTCGAGTAGATGTCGTTGCCGACAAGGGCGTTGCCGGTGCCGGAAAGGAGCGTGATGCCCTCGCCGTTGAAGGCGATCGTGTTTCCCTCGCCGGCAACGGAGCCACCGATGAGGTTGTCGGAGGAGCCCCAGGCGTCGGTGTAGACCCCGGTCAGGGTGTTGCCGAGATCGGTCGAGCCGCCCGCATTGGTTCCGATCGAGTTCGCCTGAATCGTGTTGTTGTTCGAGTTGTTCAGGTTGATGCCGCGCTGCGCGTTGCCTGCGATGACGTTGCCATTGCCCGGAGAACCGATGATCGAGCCGTTCGCCCAGCCTTCGATACGCACCCCGTCGAAGGCGTTGGGGAGGGGTGCCGCGACGGCCAGGTTGGTGCCGATCGTGTTGCGGAGAATCTGTGTTCCGGTCGCACCGGTGTCGTTCACGAAGATCCCGTGAACGTCGTTTCCGGAGATGAGGTTGTCCAGAACCTGGGTGCTAGGTGCATCGTCGATCACGAGGCCATGGAGATTGTTGGGGATCGCCGCGTCGCCGGCCGCGTTGGTTCCGATGAAGTTGTGCCGGACGGTGTTGCCGCTCGTCGTCGCGCCCGTGATGAGGATCCCCGCATCGGACGTACCGTTGCCGGAGATGACGTTGCCGTGCGCTGGCGTTGGACCGCCGATCGTGTTTCCGTTGGCGCCGCTCCAGATGTACAACCCGTACTGCCCATTGGCGACGGCAGCCGTGCCGGCGGCGTTGGTTCCCACGTAGTTGCCCTGCACGACGTTGCCGGTGGCAGCGGCTGTGTAGATGTAGAGGCCGTCGTAGGTGTTGCCGGACACGACGTTCCGATCGGCCGACGACGTCCCGCCGACGACATTGCCGGCTGTCTTGAGATTGATGCCCCACGCGTTCGGACCAGCAACCGACCCGGTCACGTCAGTACCGATGTAGTTGCCGACGATCGTGTTGCCCCCGACGAACTCGACGTCGATGGCGTCGTCGCCGAAGTCGTTGATGACGAGTCCTCGAATCGTGGTTCCACCGCCGGTGATCCAGAAACCGTTCTCTTCGCCGGCCGAGACGTTCTGGCCATCGACCTCGATGACCGGCCGCCCATTGGCGGCGAACTCTGGCTGGCTCGACCCATCGATGTACATCGGGGTCGAAACTGTTGGGAGGACCGACGACGGTCGAATCCGGAACGACTGCGGTGAGGACACGTAGCCGGTCTCGGTCTGCGGGATGTCGAACTGGATGACGTCGAGTCCTGCGAGCCCATTCGCTTCCTGCATCGCGGCTCGAAGTGTGCACTCCGTAGCGCCCTGCGAGTTCGTACTGCCAGTGTCACAGACCCCGTCTCCTGCGTTTGCGTCGCCATCGTCGTCCGTGGAGTTCACGACCAACGGACTCAAGGCCACAACAACCTTGTCTGGCAGGAACGAAAGCAAGGAGGGGCCGTTGAGCCCACCGGTGCCGGAGAGGACGAAGTCACCCAGCGAGCCACCTGACGACCCGTTGTACTTCTTCACCGAGTCGCTGTTCTTTGCGGAGACGTAGAGGTGGCCGTCTGGTCCGAAGGTGAGGCCTCCGCCGCTACT
>CAZYLX010000261.1:0-5342 GCA_964648595.1 uncultured Acidimicrobiaceae bacterium | reverse complement strand
CGTTCTTCGTCGATCTCGAGACCCGCGTGTGGGAAGCACTTGCCGCCGGGGACGCCAGCGCTGATCGCTCGATGCTCTCTGCCGACTTCCTCGGTGTGTATCCCACGGGCTTTACCGACCGGGACGAGCATGCCGGCCAGCTGTCTGGCGGGCCGACCGTGGCGTCGTTCGAGATCCGCGACCCGCGACTGCGGGACGTCACCAACGACGATGTCCTGCTCTCGTACGAGGCGGCGTATCAGCGTGTTGCCACCGAGCCGTCCAGCGTCATGTACATCTCGTCGCTGTGGTCGCTGATCGATGGTGTGTGGATCAACGTGTTCAGTCAGGACACGCCGGCGGCTTGATTCAGCGACGTTTGGCGGATGCTCTACAAGGTTGCGTCGAACCACTCGATGACGGCGGCGAGCGCCATGTCGGCAGCAGCCTTCGGTCCCAGCATGTGCCCACCAGATGGCAGTCGTTCGAATCGCTTGGGCTCGGCGGCAGCTGCGAACAGTGCCTCGCCGTGCTCGACTCCGACCACTTCATCGTCGTCGGCGTGGATCACGAGGTACGGACGTCCAAGCTTCGATGCCGCCTCGAGCACGTCGTGATTCGTGAGGTCGTCGACGAAGCCCTGCTCCAGATCGAACTGGCGGCCGCCGATGGTGACACAGGCCCTTCCGTCTGCGGCCAAGATATCGAGGTCGTCGTCGAAGAGATGGCGAACGTGAAGGGGGTCGCTCGGCGCTCCGATGGTCACGAGTGACCGCACGGTCTTGATTCGCTCGGCAGCGAGGACGGCGGCGGCGCCACCGAGAGAGTGGCCGATCATCGCGCACGGCCCGAAACCGGCCTCGATCAGGCTCGCTGCGGCACGGGTGAGATCGCTGACATTGGCCGAGACAGTCTTCTCCGCGAAGTCGCCGCCACTCTCGCCGATTCCCGTGAAGTCGAATCGCATGGCGGCGTAGCCTGCTTCGGCCGATCCCTTGGCCAACCGCGTCATCGTGTGGATGTCCTTGGAGCAGGTGAAACAGTGGGCGAGCAGCACGCTGCCCTTCGCCTTGGTGGCGGGACGGTGGAGGCGGCCGGTGAGACGGGCTCCCTGAGAGCCGATGAACTCGAAGACCTCGTCTGGGGGAGGCGCGTTGTCTGGCACGGCATCGACCGTAGCGGGCGGGACCCGATCATGGCCGGGCTGGCCAACCGCGCCAGACCGCTAACGTTCGCGTGATGTCGGCGCCCCACATCACGATGCTCAAAGTCCGCTTCAACGAGCTCGACCCGTACGGCCACGTCAATCACGCCCAGTACATCAGCTACTTCGAGCATGGTCGCACCGAGGCCCTTGAAGAGCTCGGCCTCGGACTGCATGCGATGGCGGACAAAGGCGTGCAGGTTGTCGTCATGGATCTCGAGGCGAAATACAAAGCGGCGGCGGTCGGAGGCGACACCTTGACGATGGAAACGTCGATCAGCGAACTCCGTCGAGCCAGCACGATGTGGTCGCAGCGGGTCCTGCGCACCGACGCCGATGGCAACGACCAAGTGGTTGCGACGCTCACGCTTCGAGGCGGGATCACCGACACCGCTGGTCGGCCAATGAAACCGCCGGCGTGGTTGTTCGAGCAGATGGCCCCGCTGGTGATGGCGCCAACGGACTGACCACAGCCCACGGGGGTGAGATCGCGAACTGTCGTGTATCGCCGCGGGATGCTTGACTGTTCGCCGTGACGTTTCCCGGCCTCGGCAGCGCTGATTGGGTCGAGCTCGACCTCGACGTGTTCGACATCGAACAGCAGGTGAACGTTCGATCCCTCCTGGATGCTGCTGCCGAGACGGTTGTTCGTCTCGTCGGTGAGCAGTACGCCGTCGAGTCATCCAATGACGGAACGGCCCATGTGGTCGTCGACGGGGTTCGTCGCTATCACGCAGAGGCAAACGCAGCCGGACGGCTGGTGCTGACCGTCGTCCCCAATCCCAAAGGGCCACTCTGATGGCGATCACGTTCAACCGCGACTTCACTCCCGACTACGGGGCGGTGTCGGAGTTGTCGCCGTTGATTCGCCGCGTTGTTGCAAAGAACCCGAATCCGTTCACGTTCACGGGAACCGGCGTGTACATCCTCGGACGAGGCGACGTGGCAGTCGTCGATCCCGGGCCGACCCTCGACGAGCATCTCGACGCCGTGCTCGCGGCCCTCGACGATGGTGAACAGGTGACCAAGATCCTGGTAACCCACACCCACACCGACCACACGGCAGGAGTAGAAAAGCTGGTCGCCCGCACCGGTGCGGCAACGCACGGGTTCGGTCCGCACGGACCTGTCCCCGACGTCGATCCCATGGAGAAGGTCAGCTTCGACGAGTATTTCACGGCCGAGGAGTCCGCCGAATTCAAGAAGCAGTGGGACGAGACACCGGATGAGCTTCGCCGCGAGGGGCCGGACACCGAGTTCCGCCCGGACGTGGTGGTCGCCGACGGTGACCGAATCACCGTCGGTTCTGGCGGGGGTGAATGCACGATCGAGGTGGTGCACACGCCTGGCCACACGTCGAACCATGTCTGTTTCGCTCTGGTCGAGGAACAGACGCTGCTCACCGGTGATCACGTGATGGGGTGGGCGACGTCGGTCATCTCGCCGCCAGACGGTGACCTGTTCGACTACATGAACAGCCTCCGCAAGCTGCTCGATCGAGACGATGTTCGCTACTGGCCGACCCACGGTCCGGCGATCGACGACCCTCAGGATCATGTCCAGGCGTTCATCGACCATCGGCTCGGTCGTGAGGCCCAGATCCTGACTGCCCTGGAGGATGGGCCGTCGACGATCAAGGATCTCGTGCCCGGCATGTACGCCGATGTCGACAAGCGGCTGTGGCGGGCCGCTGCGAACTCGGTGTACTCCCATCTCTTGGCGCTCCATCGAGAGGGGCGAGTCGTGACCGACGATGGCGAGCCGTCGATCACTGCGACGTGGCGCATGGCCTGAGCGTCCGGTTGACCGGCTTGGCTGTGGATGCCCTCACGTCTCAGCTGCGTAGCGCTCGAGGAGTGAATCGGCAGCCTCTCGCAGCAGGCTGGCTTCGGTGCGGTTCGTGGCTCGGGAGAGGGCGGCGAGGCGGTCGAGCGTTGCTCGGGGGTAGTAGTTGCTTTTCATCACCATCTTGTCCTCGACGTAGATGCCCACCTTGTTCCGCCCGGCCCGTTTGCTCTGGCTGAGGGCCTCGTCGGCGGCGCGGAGGAGTTCGTCTCCCGTCGTGCCGTGCGGCGGTCGGGCAGCGACACCTGCGGACATGGTGATCGGGTGGTCGGCGGTCCCGAGCGGGGATGCTGCGACATGGCCGCGAAGTTCTTCGAGCAGCACGAGGCTGTTTTCGAGAGGGAGGCCGAAGAACACGATGGCCCACTCGTCTCCGCCGATGCGGTGGATGCCCACCTCGTTCGGGAGGTTCTGCTCGAGGGCCTGGGTGAAACCGGCCAGCACGGCATCGCCTGCATCTCGACCGTGGGTGTCGTTGAGCGTTGCGAAGCCATCCAAATCGGTCATGGCAACGCTCACGGGAATAGAGGGCGGCGAGGCATCGATCGAGCTTGCGACGACGTCTCGAGGTTCGACGGGTGGTGCGGCCGGTGAAGACATACCTCATACGTATATACGTACAACGTAGGATGTCAAGCATGAATTTTGTACGGACGCCGGGACATGCTCAGTGGCGTCTGTCACACTGGCCCCGAGAGTCGAACGTTCGCGACCAGCTGGAGGTAACGCCAATGCACATTGCGGAGATCCTGGCAAAGAAGGGCACCGGTGTCGTCACGGTTCGCCCCGATGACACGATTGGTCATGCGGCAGATGTCCTCGTTGAGCGAAAATTCGGCGCTCTCGTGGTGTCGATCGGCGACGCCAGTATCGATGGCATCATTTCCGAGCGAGACCTGGTGCGAGGTTTGTCGCAATTCGGCAACGAGGTCAGGGACCAACCGGTTTCTGCGCTGATGACGTCACCGGTCAAGACCTGCGATGGCAGCGACACCATCGAACAGCTGATGGAACGGATGACCGAGCACCGGATTCGTCACCTGCCGGTCGAGTCGGATGGTCGGTTGGTCGGGATGATCTCCATCGGCGATGTCGTGAAGTGGCGGCTCACCGAACTCGAGGATGAGGCCCGGCATCTCGAGGGCTACATCTCCGGAACAGGCTACGCCTGAGCCATTGGTCAGTCCTGGCGGCACCAGGTGGGAAGATCGCCGAAGAAGACATGAGCCATCGGTGTTGATGAGCACAAGCTGCTTACATCAGCGGCCGGGGGCTCCTCGCTGCGCCCCAGGAGGAAGCCGAGGAACCCGAGGTCAGCACTGATCTCGCGAACGTCGTACTCGCCCGTGATGCCAGCGAGTTCAGCCGCGACTTCGTGGGCCCGGTCGAAGTTGCCGGTCTCGTCGATGAGACCGTTCGCGACCGCATCGTCGGCGGTGAAGATGCCGGCACCGAGTTCGTTGATGATCGTCACGGGTGAGATCTCGCGGTTCGTTGCGATGTGATCGACGAAGTCCTCGTAACTTCCGTCGACCAACGCCTGGAACATTGCCTGCTCGCCGGCAGTGAGTGTCCGGAACGGGTTTCCTGCGTCCTTGCCCTCACCGGCGGTGATGAAGAATTGGTCGATCCCGCCCGTGGTCTCGACACCCGTGCCGAGCAAGCCTCCATCGATGGCCACCACGTTGTCGTACTGCGACAACGGTCCGAGGATCACGCCGATCGACCCAACCAAGGAGCCGTTCGAGGCGATGATGCGATCGGCCGGCGCCATCGCCCACATCCCGCCCGATGCGGAGATCTCGGTGACGTGGGCCACCACCGGCTTGCCTGCGGCCTGCACCGCGGCGACGCCATCGGTGATGAGCTCCGAGCCGACGACGGACCCGCCAGGTGTGTTGAGCCGGAGGATGACGGCATCAACATCGTCGTCTGTCGCCGCTGCCTCCAGTTGCTCCTTGATGGTCTCGCCGCCGGCGAGCAAACCACCGAACGGCCCGGCTCCTCCGCTGTCGGCCAAGATGGCACCCTCGACGTCGACCACCAAGATGACTGCGTTGGCGCCGGCGTCACCGTCGATGTGTTCGGTGGACGCGAGAGGATCATCGTGGTCGTTGTTCGATGCAGCATCACCGGCGATCACCGCGGTGCAACCGGCAATCAGGGCGAAGAACACAAGGGTGGCAACGGCGAAGCCGATGGGGGCCACGAGTGCTGCGGTCACCGCACGGACAAGGAACTGCCAGTAGCTGAGGTGACCTCGACCTTCGCTTGCCGTCATCGCCGGTTGGGCACCTCGTGATGTGTCACCGGC
>CAZYLX010000260.1:0-5344 GCA_964648595.1 uncultured Acidimicrobiaceae bacterium | reverse complement strand
GCGCGACGGCGGTGGGGTGAGCTTCGATGACCGAACGGAACAGACGACGGCGGTCGTGGCACTTCACGGTGGCTCTTGTTGCAGCACTGATTGGTTCGGTGGCGGTATGGCTCGGGGCTGCGGCGGTGGTGTATTCGCCTGAGTACGTGCGGCGTGTGCTGGTTTGGCGGCAATCGGATCAGGGCGACTACCTGAACCGGTTTCCCCTGAGTTCGCTTCAGCCATCGTCGAGCCCGCATCGGTTCTTGGGTGATCCCGACGAGGAGAGGATCCGTTCTGGGTTCGAACGGGTGTTGGGCGTCGAGGACTTCGACCGGTTCCTGAGTGATCATTCCACGCAGGCCTTCGTCGTGATCGAGGGCGACGGGTTGGTCTACGAGCAGTACTTCAACGGCGCCGAGCGGGACTCGACGTTGACATCGTTCTCTGTCGCGAAGTCGTTTGTTTCGGCTTTGATCGGGATGGCCATCGATGAAGGATTCATCGCCGGCGTCGATGATCCGCTCACCGACTACTTGCCCGAGCTCGGCGAGCGCGACGCTCGCTTCGAGGAGATCACCATCCGTGACCTGCTGCAGATGTCGTCGGGACTGGAGTATTCCGCAAACCGGTGGGCGCTCTTCAATGGCGACGATCCGCTGACCACGTATCACACCGATCAGCGGGAGCTCGCGCTCGAGCACGCGGAGATCGTCGACGCTCCAGCCACAGAGTTCTCCTACAACAAGTACCACCCCCAACTGCTGGGCCTGATCCTGGAGCGGACCACCGGGATGTCGGTGACAGACTTCAGCCAGACCCGGCTGTGGGACCGTATCGGTATGGAGTTCGATGGGGCATGGGCGCTCGATCGGGAGGGCGGTTTCGAGAAGATGGAGGCCGGGCTCAACGCGTCGGCCGTCGACTACGCCAAACTCGGCGTGCTCTACCGTGACCAGGGTGCATGGAATGGCGAGCAGGTGCTCTCCGCAGACTGGGTCGACGCTTCCACGTCGCCCGACCCAGAACGGGATCGAGCCGAGTACTACGTTGGTGACTTCGGCCAGGAGATACACGTCGATGGCGGCGGTTACTACGGTCTCATGTGGTACGGCCGGCTACGGCCCGGAGAGGTTCCCGATTTCGCGGCCGAAGGCGATCACGGTCAGTTCATCTACGTCTCACCCTCGCGCGACCTGGTGATCGTGCGAAACGGTACCGACTACGGCATTCCCGCAGCGGCGTGGATGGATGCGTTCTACGCGTTCGCCAGTCTCGATCGGTGACGAGGCAACCCGGCAGGGTAGGGACGAAGCTCGCTCAGTCGTTGATCTCGGGATCAGCGAAGGCCGGGTCGCGCTTTTCGAAGAACGCTTTGACCGACTCTGCCTGGTTGGCGCTGCCGATGAGCTGGCCGATCTCTGCTCGCTCCATGGCGAACCCATCTGCGGTGCTGACCTTCGAGGCCTGATTGAACAGGCGCTTCGCGGCTCGAATGGCGTGGGGGGACTTGGTTGCGATGTCGGTGGCCATCTCCAGGGCTTTCGCATGCGGGTCATCAGCGATCTGGGTAACGAGGCCGAGCGCCAGCGCCTCCTCAGCGCCAACCATTCGACCGGAGAACGTGAGCTCTTTCGCGACGTCCAGGCCGACGAGGTTGATCAACGCCTGGGTCCCCGTCATGTCTGGGATGAGGCCCCAGCGAATCTCCAGGACCGACATCTTGGTGTCAGGAGCGGCGATGCGAATGTCTGCACCAAGAGCGAGCTGGATCCCTCCACCGAGGGCATGGCCATGGAGCGCTGCGATCACTGGCACGGGGAGCTCGGTCCAGCCATAGACGGACTGTTGGGCATGGTGGGTGATCCGGTTTTCGACAGGGTCGGTGATGGCCGGCCGAGCCGGCTTGTCCGACGTTTCGTTGGTGCCTGCCTGGTCGCCCATCGCCGAAAAGCTGGCGAAGTCGAGCCCAGCGCAGAATGAGCGGCCGTCGCCGGACAGGACAACAGCCCGAATCGACGTGTCCTTCGCCAGTTGATCGCTGGCTTCCACCAGTGACGAGAACATCGCTGGATCGAGCGCATTCATCTTGTCTGCCCGGGCCAGTCGAACGTCGGCGACGCCGGTGTCGTCAGTGGAGATCGTGATGCGGTCGTTGATGTTCTGCTCGGCCATTCGCAAACACTATGCGAGGCCGCCGACCCAGGGACAATGACGGCAACCCCTCGAGCAACATGGTCGTTCGGCGAGGTGTGCCGCGGTCATCACGAACAGGCCTGTCGTTGGGTCCATGTACCCCATCTGCTCGGCGCCGAGGGCCGCCGCATGAGCGGTGAGGCACGACTCGTAGTCGGGGCGATCGGGCGACAGCCTGTCTGGGTGGGGGTGAAGCATCGCGTCCGGACGCAACTCGGGCCCGGGAGTATCGGACCCTGGAGTTGTGAACACCCGAGCGATGCTATCCACAGGCAATTCACATGGTTATTGGTCTTCCTCCCCACAGGGCAGACGTCTTATGGTCGATGCATGGCCCGCTTCAACGTCTCCCTCGCCGACGACCGCAACGAAATCATCGAGCATGCCGACGCGTATCAGCAGGAGGGTCCGCTGACGACCTTCTTCGCATTCGCCGGCGGTCGAGAGGTGATCGACTCGTGGAGTTCCCGGCTTGCCAGTTTCCGCACCGCCGATGTGGTGGCCGTCAGACGTATAGAAGAGGCCCTGCTCGACGCTGTTGAATTTGAAGACCACGCATTTGACGAACGAGTCGCTGCTCCCCTACTCCGTTCGGCATGAGCAAGCCTCCCGTACTTCTCGTTCACGGCTTCACAACCTCAGCAAAGCGGACCTGGCAAGATCCGGGCTGGATCGACCTGCTCCACGAGGCCGGTCGCCGAGTCATCGCCCCCGATCTGTTGGGACACGGCGATGCTTCGAAGCCTCATGACGTCGCTGCGTACTCCGAAGTCGAAGCTCTTGTCGCCGCGGAGTTGCCGGACGAGCCTGTCGATGCTGTCGGCTATTCGGCCGGCGCCAGGATTCTGCTGGCCCTTGCCTCGGAGAATCCGGACCGGTTCCACCGTTTGGTGATTGCCGGCATGGGCGGCTCCTTGTTTCGGCAGCGCGAGGGCAACCCGATTCTCGATTCGATCGAGGGCCGAGGCGACGAGCAGGACATGGTCGGCATGCATTTCAAGTCGCTGGCCGAGAGCGACGGTAACGACCCGGAGGCGCTCGCTGCCTTCATCCAACGCGAGCAACCCCGCCTCGATCGCGAAGACATCGCCAAGATCACCTGCCCAACGCTGGTGATCCTCGGAGACAAGGATTTCGCCGGGCCAGGTGACGTGCTCGCCGAGGCGCTTCCGAACGGCACGTTGATCGAGTTGCGCAACATGGATCACTTTGGCTTGCCGAAGTCGTTCGACTTCGTCGACAAAGGCCTCGACTTTCTTGGCGCCGCCCCCAGTTTCTGACGGCTTGCCGGTCGTCACAACTAGCTGGTTGGCGGGCCAGCCTGGGTGAAGCGGGCGTCAGGCGGATCGACGGCCCAATCGGCGGTGCCATCCCACACATCGTCGTAGACGAGCTCGTTCAGCGGGCGACGGCGGACTGGCCCGTGGTTGCCCTGGGGTACCCCGATCGGGATCGTTGCCGCGATGTCGTGTGTGTCGGGAATCCGACACAGCGCCCGCAACTCCTCTTCGACCGTCGCGTGCCAACCAGTGAGGACGCCCCCATAGCCGAGCCCCCGCGCTGCCAACAGCAGGTTCTGGCATGCGGGATAGATCGAGCCCCCGTCGGCCAGCCCTCCGTGGCGGCGCAGAACACAGGCGAGCACCACGACCGGGGTTTGCTCGAAACGATCAACGAAGTCCTGCATCGCTCGGGCCATTCGGGCCTTCGGAGTGTCGTCGTTGTGTGTTCGGTCGTACTTGTCAGCGGCGCGTTTGCTGCTCCAGCCGGCCCGAAAACTCTCGCCGAGGAGCGCCTTTGCTTCGACAGCCACCGGTCCGTCACGGAGTATGAGGAAGCGGAAGGTCTGCCGATTTGAGCCGGTCGGCGCTCGCGTCGCTGCGAAGAGCATGGCCGCAAGGTCTTCGTCACTGACCGGATCGTTTGTGTACCGACGGATGGCCCGTGTTGAGGCAATGCCATCGAGCAAGCTGATCGGAGCAATCGACATCTGCTGAGCTTGTCGCATACGTTGCCGACTGTGCTCGATCCGCTCGATGATTTTCCCATTCACCAGTCACCAACGTCGCTGGCCGCCAACCCGCTTGGCATCAATGCCTACGATCGCTACTTCTTCAATGGCTACAGCGCTGACGGGTCCCTGTTCTTCGCTGCGGCCCTCGGCGTGTACCCGAACAGGGGCGTGATCGATGCCGCGTTCAGCATCGTCAGGGAGGGCGAGCAATCGAGCGTCTTCGCATCGGGCCGACTCGGTACCGATCGTCGGGTCACGAGGGTTGGCCCGATCACGGTCGACATTGCCGACCCGATGCGCACGATCGCGGTGAACGTGGACCACGAGGCATTGAGCGCCCAGGTTTCATTCTCGGCAACGACTCCGGCCGTGTTGGAACCGAGGTTCATGCAGGACGTTCCAGGCATGGGCCCCTTCGACTACACCCGTTACACCCAGTTCGGGTCCTGGAGCGGCGACATCACGCTGCACAGCGAGTCGATCGATGTCGCCGGCTCGGTCGGTTGCCGAGACCGTTCGTGGGGGCAACGCCCGGTCGGCGGGCCTTCCGGAGCTGCGCCGGCGTACCCCCAATTCTTTTGGCTGTGGGCCCCGATCAACTTCGAGGACGGAGCGCTCCATTTCGACGTCAACGACTATGCAGACGGCAGCCGCTGGCACGACGCCGGCTTCCGGGTACCCACGCTCGAGCCCGGCGACACGCCCTGGACGGCTCCGGTCGAACCGATGCGGTCTGTGGCGTACGACCTCACGATGGAGAGCGGTACCCGCTGGGCCGAACGAGCCACCATCACACTCCAGCCATGGAACGGTGACGCCATCACGATCGATCTCGAACTGCTGTTGCGATTCCAGATGAAAGGTCTCGGATACGGCCACCCGGCGCACGGGCACGGGTCGTGGCAGGGCGAAGACGCGGTCGCATTCGAGACGATCTCCCTCGCAGAGGTGGATCCGGCCGGGCGGGAAAACGTCCACATCCAGCACCTGGTCCGCGCAACGACGAGCGATGGTCGCACTGGCATCGGGGTTCTCGAGATTCTCGCGGTCGGTCCCCATGCTCCGACGGGTCTCACCGGCATCTTCGACGTCGCCTAGCTCCCCTCTTCCCCCAACTGGCCAGCCCCTCAACTGGTGGTGCCTAACGTCGCCGGG
>CAZYLX010000259.1:0-5349 GCA_964648595.1 uncultured Acidimicrobiaceae bacterium | reverse complement strand
CCGGAGCGCAACGCTTCCGGATAATTTCCCGTTCATTATGCAGATATTCGGGCCGGCGATTCCGGCGTGGGTTCGATCGATCGTGCTTGGATGCCTCTGGTACGTGGCTGTCGAGCTGGCTTGGGCTTCCATCGAGTGTCGAGATGGGGCGCAACGAGGGACTGCCCTGGATATTCGCCGGATCAACGAGGTGGCATCGATCGTGGTCATCTCCCTCGCTGTGACCATGAGCGCGTACGCCGCATCCTCATTCGATGTGTCTCGCACGCTCGCCCGTCAGGTCCTGCTCATCGTCGCCGTAATCGCCGCGCTCGGCCTCGCCATCCGGCATGTTGTCGCCACCGCGCCGACAAAGGGGGAGGCGAAGAGTCGCCGATAGCCCTCGGCGCTGGGAATCGTCGTTCAGGACGACGCGTGGTTTTCAGGCCGCAGACTCGGCTGCCGCGCCGATGTCGGCCAGGTCCTTGGCCAACGCCTTGCGGGTAGCACCGGCGAACAGTCTTCCGAACACAGCGTCCACGACCTTGGTCAATGCCGTTTGCGCCTCACCATGGAAGTTCATCGAGAGTCGAGATCCGGTATCGGTTGGGTCGACGCGGACCTCAGAGTAGTACTTCGAGCCGTGCGACTCAGCGAAGGTTGCATAACGAACGCCTTCCTCGAACTCGATGACCTCCATGTCCTCGGTGGCTTTCTTCCCAAACATGGTGCGGGTCTCGCGCCAGGTCGTTCCGAGTCCGAAATCGGCGCCATCGTCCAGGCGCTCAACTGTCTCAATGGCTTCGATGGCCTCAACCCAGCCATCCATTCCCACCACGATGGACCACACCCCCTGGGGCTCGACGGCAATATCGTGGGACACGTTGACCGATGACATGCGAGGACTCTACCGCTGGCCGAGGAGTGGCGCCGTAGGGCAGCGGGCGTGTCGTTCGCGGCCCGGACCCACCAGACCGCTGCTGGGTGGTTGAGGCGCACCGGCCACTACGGTCTGCCGATCGACGACACAGCACATGCTGCCAACCTAGATCAGCCGCTTGGTCCATCTGATGGGCGGCGGCGCGCCGCGTTGGGTATCGCTGCGACGGCGATGTTGCTTGCTGCGTTCGTCGGCACGGCGACCAACATCGCGATCCCCGTCCTCGAGGAGGAGTTCTCCAACGTCGGGCTGACCCACATCTCGTGGGTCATCTCGGCATTCGCGGTCACCCAGGTCACGTTCATGCTCCTCGGTGGGCGTCTGGCCGATCGAATCGGCCGGCGCCGCGTCTTCATCTCTGGCCTCGCTGTCTTCGGAGTCGGTGCTGCGCTCTCGGCCGTGGCCCCCGGTATCAACCTGGTGATCGCAGCCAGAGTGATTCAGGCCATTGGCGTTGCACTGATGATCCCCTCCTCGCTGGCTGCGGTTCTTCCGCTGTACCCCAAGGAGCAGCACGGATCCGTCGTTTCACTGTGGTCGTCGATGGGCGTGCTCGGCGCAGCAGCAGCGCCGACGGTCGCGGCCGTACTGCTCGAGATTTCGAGCTGGCGTTTCGTATTTGCCAGCGTCGTCCCCATCGCGATCGCCGGCATGGTGCTGGCGTCGATGTTCATGCCAGACGACGCGGCCACCGAGCGGCCGCCGCCGCTCGACCTGCTCGGCACAGTGACCGGTACCTTGGCGATCGGTGGAGCCACATTCGTCATCGTGCAAGGCCGGGCCTGGGGCTGGCTCGATCCCCGCATCATCGCGGTGTTCCTTGCCGCAGTGATCGGCGGCATCGTCTTCGTCGCATCATCGCGTCGCCACGACGAGCCGCTGCTCGACTTCGATTTGGTGAGCATTCCGTCGTTCCGGGTCGTGACCGGAGCCAGCGCCCTGCTGTCGACATCCACCGCCGCAACCTGGTTCTTGTATCCGTTGTTCCTGAACGATGTCTGGGACTACTCGAACCTCGAAATCGGGCTGGCCATGACACCCGGCCCCCTCACACTGGTGCTCTTCGCTCCCCTCGCCGGCCACCTGGTCGACAGGCACGGGTATCGAGAGCTGCTGATCCTCGGCGGGACGCTCGCTACTCTCGGGACCGCTTGGATGGCCTGGCGCCTAGGCCCCGACGAGAGCTACGTGCGAGGCTTCCTCCCGGGGACGATTGCGATCGGCATCGGTATGGCCTTCATGCTGGGCCCCGCCAACGCGGCCGCCCTGCGCGAGGTCCCGGAACAACAGCTCGGAGCGGGAAATGCCGCCTACAACACGGCCCGATCGGCATGTTCTGCTTTTGGTGTTGCAATCACGACAGCCATCATCGGGAACGCCGCAGTCGGCGAGCGCATCGAAGAGTTTCGACTGGGTTGGTGGTCAATGGTGGTGGTCATGAGTGTCAGCCCGTTGCTGTTGTGGCGGTACTACCGGCCAGCGAGCACCGACAGCCAGCAGTCACCAGATCAGACGGTCTCGACCGCGGCGTCAGGGACCTGAGCCGCCCTGACTGCAGCCGGGATCACCGGGATCTCGTCCTCGGCCAATGGTTCCATCCAGGTCTTGCGGGCCAGAGCTGCAGCAATGAACGGAGCCAGCTCAGCCTCCTTCGCAGCCAATCGTTCCTGCTCGTTGACCTTGAACTCCGGCATGACCTCGGAGGCGAATAGCTCGAGCGAGGAACAGATGTCCTCGTGTCGGTTCCGCCCGGCCTGCTGGATGAAGATCAACTGGTCGACGCCGGCCGCTTCCAGCTCTCGGATGTGTCGAGCAGCATCGGCCGGTGTGCCGATGGCGGACGAGTAGGCGTCACCGTATGCCCGAGCCTTCTCGATGTACTGCTCCGTGGCATCGGGGCCCCGCAACTCCTGGAACTGGGGCCACAAGTTCGTGTGGCCGGGCACGCTGTCCTCGGTCACCATGGCCCCGATCGCATAGCGGAAGAACTCGAATCCCTCCCGCCCACGGCGAATCGCCTCGTCGCGATCAGGGTGAAGCGAGAAGCCTGTGACGAGTGCGATGTTCGCGTTGACGGTGTGGCCGATGGGTACACACCGCTCACTCTTGATCGTGTCGTAGTAGGTCGTCACCCAGTGAGCGGCCTCATCCGGATCGACGAAGGAGAACGCAAGGGCCCCGATCCCCAACTCGGCAGCAAGTTCGATCGTTGCCCGGTTCGTGCATGCGATCCACATCGGCGGATGTGGCTTCTGACTCGGCTTCGGCACCACGTTGCGGCACGGGAACGAGAACGACTCGCCCTCAAAGCCGGGGTACGGAGTCATCGTCATCATGTTGGCGATCTGCTCCCCCGCCTCGATGCTCATGGCCCGCTTCTGCTTCGCCGGGATCCCGAAGCCGCCCAGCTCCATCCGAGTGGCACCTTCGCCGATGCCGAATTCGACCCGGCCTCGGGAGATCAGGTCGAGGGTGGCGATCTCCTCGGCAACCCGAGCCGGGTGGTTGTAATTGGCCGGCGTGTGCTTGATGCCGTGCCCGATCCGGATGTTCTCGGTCCGTGCCGCGCACGCGGCGAGGAAGACCTCTGGAGCTGAACAGTGCGAATACTCCTCTAGAAAGTGGTGCTCGACCGCCCAGACGTGGTCGATGCCGAGCCGATCGGCCAGAACAACCTGGTCGATCGCATCGGCGAGAAGCTGCTCCTCATCGCCCTCGGCCCATGGCCGGGGAAGTTGATGTTCGTAGAAGATCCCAAATCGCATCCGTAGCCCCCTGTGTCAGCGGCGCCGAGGCTAGGGGCGTTGGGCCGGCGGTACAAACGAGACCAGCGGGACTACGAGCCGAGCAGTTGCTTGGCCGCATTCCCGGCCCGGTTGTTGAGATTGGCCTGACCGGCAACAAGGATGAGCTCGGCCAACTCAGCTTCCGAAAAGTGGACGCGCAACTCGCTCACGAGATCTGTGTCGAGCTGGTGTGTTTCACCGCACATCGAATCGGCGAGGCGGAGCACCGCTCTCGTTCGATCGTCAAACACATCGGCCCACGTCTCGGGCTTGTCGAGCGCCTCGATCTCAGGCTCGGTCACTCCTCGTCGTCTCGCCGAGACGACATGGGAGCTCAGTCACGTGTGACAGGCATTCACGATCGAGCTTCGTAGGAAGACCAGTTCCTTCAGCGTCGCCGAGACAGCTTGCTCGTCCGACCACAACGCAGCACCGAATGACGCGTAGTGCTCGGCGGTCCCTTCGACCTGCGCCAGGCTGTAGGCCAACGGTGCTCCGGAAAGCTTCGGGCGGCTTTTCATAGGTCGTAGTATCGCTGACCGATCGTTTCCGACCGACCGAGAAATGCGTCACAAAGATGACGTTTCTTACGAATGTGCGTCTTGCTGTCGCTCGCAAGGCTGCGGAGTCGCAGCTAGGGGGCCGCGCGGTGTTGGTGGCCCGCTGATTGCTACCTGTTGGACATAATGTCTGCTAGATTGGACAGTATGTCTACTCTAGATGTCGCTCCATTGATCGAGGCCTCCTCGTTGACGAAGAGATTCGGTGACGTGGTCGCGGTCGACGGTGTGAGCTTCACCGTTCGTCGTGGCGAGGTTCTCGGGCTCCTGGGGCCAAACGGGGCGGGTAAGACCACGGTCGTGAGAATGCTGACCACCTTGACGTCGATTGGCGCTGGATCGGCCTCAGTGGCCGGACATGACGTTGCCGGCGAGGCTGATGCCGTCCGTCGTCTCATCGGGCTGGCAGGCCAGTCGGCCGCCGTCGATGAGAAGTTGAGCGCCACGGAGAACCTCGAGTTGTTCGCTCGGCTCTACAAATTGCCGAAACCACTCCGGAAGAAGCGGATCTCCGACTTGATCCAGCGATTCGACATGGCTGAGTTCGCAACTCGCCCGGCGTCGACCTACTCCGGTGGGCAGCGCCGCCGACTCGACATCGTTGCTGCCTTGGTCGCGGAGCCACTTGCACTCTTCCTCGACGAACCGACCACAGGCCTCGATCCGCGAAGCCGGGCGGAGGTGTGGGAATCGGTCCAGTCGCTGGCGGCGGAAGGAACCGCCATCGTCTTGACGACCCAATATCTCGACGAGGCCGACCACCTTGCCGACGAGATCCTGGTGATCGATCGGGGCCGCACGGTTGCCTCCGGTACTCCCGCCGCACTCAAACAATCGGTGGGTCGAGACGTCCTCGAAATCCGCGTTCCCACCGACGACGACCTCAAAGCAGCAGCAAGAGTACTCGCCGGTGTCGATGGGGTCACAGTGGATGGGGAGAGCCGTCGAGTCGATCTGTCGATCACCGGGGGCACACGTCAATCGCTCGATGTCCTCCGGCGCCTCGAGGATCAGGCGGTGAGCATCAGCGATTTCCAGCTCCGGCGGCCAACACTCGACGATGCGTTCCTCGCCTTCACAGGCT
>CAZYLX010000258.1:0-5372 GCA_964648595.1 uncultured Acidimicrobiaceae bacterium | reverse complement strand
GAGCGGCGACGACGTCTGCCTGGCCCGGGCCATCGGGCTGACATACAGGGAATCGATGTGCTCAGCCTTCATCCAATCGGCCATGGCCACGGCTTGCCGATGTCCCGCCTCGGTCAGCTCAGGATCCGCCACCGCACCATCCGCATTCTCGATGCGCTCGGGACGGCCATGTCGAACAATGATCAGCTCCATAGGCGGGCGACGCTAGCCTCCTGTTTGTGACGAGGCGAACGAAGATCATCGCAACCATCGGCCCAGCGTCTGACGACGAGGGTGTGCTCAAGGACATGATCGAGGCCGGCATGGATGTCGCCCGCCTCAACTTGTCCCATGGCACGCTCGAAGACAGCCTGGAACGGTTTCATCGCATACGGAAAATCAGCGCCAACGCTGGTCGCCCGGTCGGGATCCTCGCCGATCTGCCCGGGCCGAAGGTTCGACTCGGCAAGTTCGCTGAACCGGTCGATCTCGCGGTCGGAACCGAGCTGTTGATTCAGCCCGGCAACGAAACGTCAACGACCGAGCGCCTCTTCATCGACTATGACACGCTGCTCTCTGACGTGATGGTCGGCGATCGACTCAGCCTCGGCGACGGAGCCATTCAGGTCGAGGTCATCGGCACCACCGGCGATGCACTCAACGGCCGTGTGCTCTACGGAGGTACCACGCAGGGCCGTCCGGGTGTGCACATTCCATCTGACCGTCTCCAGATGAGCACACCGACACCCGAAGATCTTCGACTCCTCGATGCGTTCGTCGACGTCGAGGTCGATTTCGTCGCCGTCTCTTTCGTTCGGTCTGCCCACGACATCCGCCGAGTCGGCCTCGAGCCAGCACCTCGGGGACCATTGGTCGTCGCCAAGATCGAGACTCGGGCCGCGGTCGAGAACCTCGACGGCATCATCACCGCTTCGGGGGCCGTCATGGTGGCGAGAGGCGATCTCGGTTCTGAGATGCCGATCGAGGAGCTGCCCCACCTCCAGAAGGACATCATCGAACGATGCATCGCTCTGGGCCGCCCGGCAATCACCGCGACACAGATGCTCGAGAGCATGATCACGGCGCCGTCGCCGACGCGGGCCGAGGCATCAGACGTTGCCAACGCAGTATTCGACGGCACATCGGCAGTGATGTTGTCCGGCGAGACCGCAGTCGGATCAGATCCTGCCCACGTCGTCGCCACCATGGCTCGCATCGCCGAACGGGCCGATGACGAGTTCGACTACGACGGCTGGGCTCACACCATCCGCCGCGATCGGCTCAGCGAACCGCAGAGCGAAGACTCGGCGGTCACCGATGTGATGACGCTCGCAACCTGGAGAGCCGCCGCCGAGATGGGGTCCAGGACCATCATCTGCATCACCCGCTCCGGCTTCACGGTGCGAGCCATCGCCCGATTCCGGCCGCAGGCTCAGATCCTGGGGTTCAGCCCTGAACCCCGAACCGTCCGACAGCTCTGCCTGAGTTGGGGAGCCACGCCCATCGGGATCGATCGGATCGCCGACAACCCTGAAGCCGTCCGCCACGTGCTCGAAATCGCCAAGGCCAAGGGGCTGATCCGCGGCGGTGAAGTCGTGGCCGTCCTCGGTGGCAGCTCGGCGACGATCGGCGCGACCGACACACTCCGAATGGCTAGGTGCCCCTGATGACCGAGATCGGCCTTTCCCGGAGCGGCCCTCCGGAAACGATTCTTCCCGACCTGTTCCCGGAGGCCTCCGCGGCTCTCGATGCCGCGCTGGCCATCGCCGATGAAGACGACCGTCGCGACGCGATCTCGGGGATCGTGGCCGCGTACCCCCGTTTCATCGATGGCTGGGCCCGCCTCGGCGAACTCGGTCGACACCCAATCGAGCGCTATGCGGCATTCCGAGTCGGGTATCACCGAGGCCTCGACACGCTTCGCCAGAACGGCTGGCGGGGCTCTGGATTCGTCCGTTGGACCCACCCGACGAATCGTGGTTTCCTCCGGGCCCTCGCGGGCTTGCAGCACACGGCGTCCGAGATCGGTGAAACCGATGAAGACGAGCGGTGCGACCTGTTTCTTCGTCAGCTCGACCCGTCGTGGCCACCGACAGACCTGTCCTGAGCCCGATCATCGGCGCCATTCTGACCGGTGGGGCCAGCCGCCGATTCGACGGCAACAAGGTTTCCGTCGTCGGACCCCGTGTGTTGCGTGCGATGCGTGACGCCCACGTCGATCCCATCGTTGCGATCGGCGGCGAACCCGGGATGCTGCCAATACCGACGGTTGCCGACCGATATCCAGGCGAAGGCCCGCTCGGCGCCGTGGCCACTGCCGCAACGTATGCGCGATCCGGCTGGATACTGACGACGACTTGCGATCTGCCGCTGCTCGACGCCAAGACCCTCCAGTCGATGCTCGGGGCCCTCGACCCCGAAGCATCGGATACCGCCGTTGTCGCCGGCGTTGACGGAGTCCCGCACGTCAGCCTGGCGATCTGGCCGGCGAGTCTGGCTCGTTCGATCCATCAATCCATCCGAGCCGGAGAACGACGATTCCACCACCTCCTCGATCTCTGTTCGTTCGTCCTCGTCGACATACCAGCCGCTGCCGTGGCCGACGCTGACGACCGAGACACTCTGGCCGCACTCATCGCCTCGACGTCATCCGACGACATGCCCGGTCAGGCTTCCCCACAGGCCTAGGATCGTCGAATGCGTCTGATCACCGATCAAGCCGAATTCGCCCAGGTCATCTCGACCTTGGCCGGTGTCGATCGCTACGCCCTCGATACCGAGTTCCATCGAGAGCGGACCTACTTCCCGCAGGTGGCGCTGGTGCAGATCGCATGGTTCGAAGCTGATGCCAAAACGCCAACCGTTGTGCTGATCGACCCCTTGTCGGTCGACCTCGCACCGTTTGCCGACATCCTCGACCGGGACGTCACCTGCGTGCTCCACGCCGGCGTCCAAGACCTTGAGGTGCTCGACCTGGCATGCGGAACCATTCCATCCAAGATCTTCGACACCCAGATCGCCGCGGGCTTCCTCGGTGTCTCCAGCGGATCGCTGGCCTCCTTGCTCGACAAGTATCTCGACATCCATCTTGCCAAGGGCGACCGACTCACCGACTGGCTTCGACGGCCGTTGACCGACAGCCAGCTCACCTACGCCGCCGGCGATGTCGACAACCTTCTTCAGCTGACCGACCTCTTGATCTCCGAACTCGCAGAGCTCGGACGGCTGGACTGGGCCGAACAAGAGTCCGAGCTCATGCGGCAGAAGCCGCGAAATCGGCGTGCACCTGAAGATGCCGTGTCTCGAATCAAGGAGGCTCGCTCGCTGAAGGCACGATCAGCGAAGATCGCAACGGCAATCGCCGCCTGGCGCGAACGGAAAGCGGCGGAGCTTGACATTCCTGTGCGCCAGGTCTTGCCCGATCTGGCCGTTGTCACGATCGCCCAGAAAGCGCCGACGAATACCAAGCAGCTGCTTGACTTACGCGGTGTCGACGGTCGGCACGTACGAAACGGCGCTGACAGCGAGATCATCGCTGCAGTCGAAGCAGGCAAAGTCGCACCAGACGCGATTCCGGGGGCTCGCCGGCCAGAATTGCCAAAAGAGCTCCGACCCGTCGTGACATTGGTCACGGCCTGGATCTCTCAGCTGGCACGCGATCACCGGCTCGACCCTGCATTGCTGGCCACTCGCTCCGACGTCGAAGCCCTGCTGAGCAAGAACGAGGATTGTCGTCTACTCGAAGGCTGGAGGGCTGATCTCGTCGGTGAGCCGATCCGCCAACTCGTTGGCGGGGATGCGGCTGTTGCCTTCGATTCAGACGGTCATTTGGTGCTCGAGGCTCGCTCACGCCAGCCACTTCGGTAGCGATCGGCGCGATCCAGCGAAAAAAGTCCGTTCGACCGGTTCGCCGCACCGGCCATGAGGGCATAGACTTGTCTTTCAATGCCATCGGAGACAACATCTCCACCGGCCAATTTTCCTCAGGAGTGTCCCGTGAAAAAAGGGCGCCACCGCCGATACGAAGAGGCTCGCCAACTCAAGCGATCAAGCCATGACGACATTGAGTCGCTCATGGATCGCATCGACGACGATCCCTTTGATCTCCCCGTCACCCCAGAGGCGGCGACGGCCTTCGACGAAGACGATGAGTACGACGACTAGCTGGTGCTAGCTCGCGTGCCCCGGTAGGCCTCCTATTGGGGTCCTCCGGTCTCCTCCAGAATCTCACCGAGTTTCACGATCTCGGCTTCGACGACGACGCCGATGAAGGCATTGCGGTCATCCAACACGGCGATGATGTCGGTGTTCCCGGCATCCATTGCTGCGACGGCGTCCCGCAAGGACCAACTGGCATTGGCGGCCGGCATCGAGGTGTCGACAACGTCCATCACCGTCGTGGTCTCCCACAGATCTCGTTCGACTGCAGTACACGCATCGACCGAGCACAAACCCAGGTAGTCGTTGCCATCAACGACGGGAACCACCCGAACACGTCGGCCAAGGGCGTGGATCCACACGAACTCAGACAAGGTTGCATCAGGTGGGACCGTCAGAACGTCAGTGGTCAGGGCAGCGGCGAGCGGCATGGTGAGACGCTCTTCGAGGTGACCGCGGCGTTCGACCTGTTGCCCAACCGACACCGAGGAACGACCGGCAACGAGCTGGGAAACAGCAGCGGCGATCAAGGCCGGAACGACGGCAGCGCCACGAGTTGTTTCGGCGACAAACATCACCGCAGCGATCGGAGTGCGGTACCCAGCGGCAATGAAAGCAGCAAGGCCGAGGATCGGCCAGATGCGATCGGTTGCGCTGTCCAGACCGGCCTGGTCGAGGGCAGCCGACACGATCTTTCCGAGCAGGACACCCTGAACGGCCAAGGGAATGAACAGGCCGCCAGTGCCCCCGGAACCAACGGTGACCATCGTGGCCGCCGCCCGGAACAGAAACAGGACGAAAATCAGCTCCAGTGACCTCGTGGGATCGGCCAACCACTCGACCACGTTGAATCCGGGTCCGAGCGTCAGCGGTTCTTCGAAGAGTGCATCCGAGGCCACGGCGAGGGCACCGAGGAGCACCCCACCGACCAACACGAGCTGCACCGGTCGATATTGCTTCGAGATCTGCTTGGCCCTGCGAATCAGCCACGCGTAGATGCGCCCACCGAACCCCGCGCCAACTCCGATCGCCACGGCACCAACGAGCTCAGCTGTGCCGATGTCAACGGGGGCGATCGGAGGCAGAAACGGCTCCTGGTCGATGAAGGGCATCGCTATGAAGGTCAGGAAGCTGCTCGCCGAAGCAATAAGTGCCGGGAGCAGCGCACGGTGGGCAAGGTCGTCTCGATACGGCGCCTCCAGTGCGAACAACACACCGGTCGCCGGCGTCTGGAA
>CAZYLX010000257.1:0-5382 GCA_964648595.1 uncultured Acidimicrobiaceae bacterium | reverse complement strand
AATCGGATCCATGGGCATGCCTTGCATTTTCATGACGCAGAAATGGTCGAAGCCGATAGTGTCCATGTCGCCGTCGGGAAGCTCGCGCTCCTGGCGCAAGATGTGATCTCGAAGGCCTTGAAAGATGTCGAGTCGGGGGTCGTCGGGGTCGTCGACCGGGATCCAGTGATCGAGCAAACTACGTGCCGTACCGGGGAATCTCGGGGCCAACGAGCGCTGTGAACAGCTCGAGGACCTCTCCTGGGTTGGCGTGGCGACCGGTCTCCGCCTTTGAATAGATCAGCTGATCATTGACGACAACGTCGAAGATACCGGCTGTGCCGGTGACAAGTGTCAGGTCATCGATCACATGCTGGTAGCTGCCGAGAAGGTCCTGTACCGCGCTCACGGCGCGGTCGGAATAGTCTCAGGGGACGCAATAGGCGACGGAGACGCGATAGCGCTGATCAGACATGGCGGCCAGACTAGTCGACTACGATCTGGCCCCATGAAGGCCCTGGTCATTTACGAATCGCTCACCGGCAACACCCGAAAAGCGGGGGAGAAGATCGCCGACGAGCTCAACCGCTCTGGCATCGAGACCGTGGCGTGTTCGATCAAAGCCATCGATCTCCAGCACCTCAGCGACTCCGACCTTGTTGTCGTCGGGTCCTGGGTCGACGGACTGTTCCTCTTCGGGCAGAAGCCGGCAGGCGTTCGTCGTCTGATCAACCTGCCGGTGATCAACGGCAAGAAGACCGCCGTCTACTGCACCTACGCCCTCGAGACCGGCAAGACCCTCGAGAAGTTGTCAGGCATCGTCGAACGACGAGGGGGCGACGTCATCGGCGGCATGGCGATCAAGCGAAACAATATCGATGAACAGGCTGTCGAGTTCGTCGACCGCCTCGTTGGTGTCCTCGATGCCGACGGAGCGCTCGAGACCATCTGATCGGCGTCGGTCCAACATCGGGCCCGCCGTTCTCAGCGCAGCGCGACCGCAGGAACCGGGAGCGCCCGTGCCGGCGCGGTATCGCGCAACCGAAGCGTCCGCTCTTCGGACAGCACCCGTGTTGCCGAGACAGCAAGAAGGCCGAGGTGACGGATTTCCTCGTCATCGAACCAACGGCGGCGAGCGTCAGCGACCCAGAGCGCCCCAATGCGTTCGGCACCGTCGACGATCGGCACAACAGCGTATGAGCGAATGCCGATCGACTGCATCGATGGCTCGGTGAGGCTGACGCGCTTCGAGGTTCGGTCGGAGGGAACGCTTCGAAGGACCAAGCGACCGATGGCGGAGGTTCGTTCCATGCCGAACCGTGCGGCCACCTGGTATCGATCGTCATGTCCGGCCACCATCAGAGCCATCGGGGCCATGAGATCTCGGGCCACCCTGCTGGCAACGTCGTTGAGCGCGGTTGCCGAGCGTTCGAGGTCAAAGACCAGATCGGCTTCGGAGATCAGAGACTGGGGCCATGTCGCCATGCATTTCTGATCGGACGCCGATCAGCTGCATTGAGACATTCGTCACGTATTCATCATTCCGGCCGGTGATGCGAGCATTGGTCAGGCGTCAGAACTGCAGACCGCTCAGTTGAAATCGAGCATGCTCGATCGGCCGCTGCCGGCGCCGACGACATCGGGCCGCTTGATCGTGCCAGACGACGCCGCCCTCCAGAAGGCGCGGTAGCTCGAATACTCCAGCTCCTCTGTGACCCATCCCGAGCGCACCAGTTCGTCGTGGAGCTTCGGCAGGTTGCGCCACGGAACGCCCATGTCGACGTGGTGCGCGAGGTGCCAACCGGTGTTGTACGGCACCATCCAGAAGCGGGTCAAGCGGCTCTGATGGATGACGTGGGTCGTGAGGCGTCGATCCTTCGAGCGGATGAGACCGCCGTGCTCGGCGATCGACCGAAGGCGGTTCGAAACGCGCCAGAGGGTGGACCAGCTGACCAGCCACACCACATACATCAACGGTCGTTGCACAGCGATCGCGACACCGATCATGGCGCCCTGGACTGCCAGAATCTGCAGCGCTTCCCGTGCCCCTTTTCGTGCGGCCCTGAACAGACCGCGGAAGTTCTTGTATGCGCTGACCCCGGTGATGTCGCGCCGCAACTTGCGATGCCAGGAGTCACGGGGAATCGGGTAGCCGCTGTAGAGGCTCAGATCGGGTTCCTCGGGGCCCATCTCGTCGCGATGATGAGCGAAATGCGAACGGCGATAGACGAGGAGCGCTTGGAAGCTCGGATACGCCAGCAACCAACGGCCGACGAAATCATTCACGGGGCGACTCGAAAACAGCAGTCGATGAGCAGCTTCGTGGCCCAGGATGTTCAAGCCAACGTGGCCACGGGCCATCAGAACGAATGCCGCCAGATAGGCCCACCACGTATTGACGATGCCGGCCGCGACAACCACGCCGAAGGACAAGGCCAATGCCCCAGCCACCGTGAGCACACTGCGGACATCGCTGATGTGACGCAGTTCGTCCCGGAGCTCCCGAACGGGCTTGGCTCGCTCGTTCAGGCGGTCGGTCGGTAATACATCGGGAAGGAGGTCTGCTGATGGAACGAGGGTCGTCGCCATGGTTGAACGCTAGTCGAGACCTGCGTCGTCAAGGAAGCGGTTGACGACCTGGCCAACCCCGTGCTCGGCGTGATGGGGGGCCCGCAGCTCGGTGGCGGCGAACGCCCGCTCGACAGCGTTGGCCATTGCATACCCTCGGCCGGCCCATGTGAGCATGCCGAGATCGTTCGTATGGTCGCCGAAGGCGGCAACATCTGCGGCATCGATGTCGAGCGTCCGACACAGCTCGGCGAGAGCCAGACCCTTGTCGGCTCCGGGAGCACAGACTTCGATGAAGTCGGCACCCGACGTGGACAAGTGGAGGTCGTCTGGCATCACGACGCTCAAGGCGTCCAGCCACTCGATCTGGACCATTTCCGGGTGGGACACCATCAGCTTCACGACCGGTTGCCCATCGATGGACCCCGGCTCAGGAACGTCGTCGCGTACGACCACGGTGGGGTTGGCGAGGACCCGGTTCTCCAGGAAGGTCTCGGTGTAGTGAATTCCCTGTGGCGTCTCGTAAGCGAACCCGACGGTCGGAAAGGCGCTCATCACCGATTCGATGGAGCGGTCGAGTACCTCAGGATCGATCGGGCGCGAATGGACAACGGCCGCCTCGGTCCGGTCATAGATGGTCGCCCCGTTCGAGCAGAGATGCCAGCGGATGAAGGGCATCTCCTCGAGGAGCTTCAGGGCCGACCAATGGCTTCGGCCGGTGGCGACAACCACCTCGACGCCATGCTCAGCGGCACGACGGAGAGCCTTCACGTTCGGCGCCTCGACCTTGCGGTCGGACCCGAGCAGCGTTCCGTCCATGTCTGTCGCGATCAGTCGTGGCAGCACCGGACCACCATACGGTCCCCGCCAGTTGCATCCCGACCGTTAGAGGAGGTCAACCAGAAGCGCCTGGCAGGCGAGAATCGCCGAACCGAGCGCGGGGTCGGTGAGATCCAGTCGCTCCAACAAGGCTTCTCCCGTGGGGTCGGCGAGAATGTCAGACGTCGTGATCGGTTCGATGTCGGCTCCTTCGTCGATCAAGCAGTCGAAGAATCCAATGAACAGATCGATCTGGCCCTCACCGGCGGGTGGGAAGAAGTCGGTGGTGGCGTTGGCCGAGCAGTTCAACGTTTCGGGCACGACGAGGTCCACGAGATACGAGGTGACGTCCTTTTCGAGGCAGTCGAACGATCCGTACGCCGTGTGCCCCTCGGCCTCGACGGTGTAGAGCACCCCGGAAGACAGTGAGGCGGCCAGCTCCACGCTCCCTGCGTAGGGGGTCGCCGGATCACCAGTGTTGCCGATCACGAGAATCGGCGGCGCTCCCTCTGCCGGGCCCAGAATCAACGGATCGACAGGATCCGGTGTGAACAGGCAACCCGTTAGCGACCGGAAGAAGTCACCGAAGTAGATCGTTTGTTCGGATGTCTCGCTGCTAGCCAAGCGCGTATCCTCGAGCGAGAGGCGGCTCGGGTCATCAGCGCAATTGATGAAACGGTTCGCTTCAGTCAGGTTTGCGTAGGAACCGTCGGGCTCACGTCTGAGGTAGGAGTCGGCCAGGAACTGCAGGATGGTGCCATCGCCAAGGGTGTCGGCGACGAACAGGCCTTCCGTCAGCACCGGCCAGATGTCGACGCTGTACAGCGAGGCAACAACTGCCAGGTCGAGCTCACCAGCTGTGAGTTGCCTCCCGCCATCGACCGGGAACGAACCGACCTCGGCGATCTCAGCTTGGAGGGATCGGTACAGCTCGATGGCCGGGCCCAGATCCTGGAGGATGCAATCCGGGTCGTTGTCGCAGGCAACGGCGAAGTTCTCGAAGGCCACGTCGAAGCCGGCAGCCTGTGCCTTCTCGAGATCGTTCAGGTCGCTGTTCGGGGACACGGCGGCATCGAGGACGAGCGCACGGACGTTCTCGGCGAACAACTCGGCATAGGTGGCGCCGAGTCGCGTTCCGTAGCTATAACCGATGTAGGTGAGCTTCTCGTCCCCCAGAGCCTGACGGAGAACGTCCATGTCTCGCGCCGCGTTGTTGGTTCCGACATACGGAGTGAGTTCTTCGCCATCGCATCCGGCAAGGGCTGACTCCTCATCGTCAACCACGGCCTGCCAGCCGGCATCATCGCCGGCCTCGAGCAACACGATCGAGTCGTCGAGTTCAAGATCGCAATCGATGGCGCTGCTGGCTCCGACACCGCGGGGATCGAAGCTGACCAGGTCGAAGCGCGACGTCAGCTCAGATGGAAGCTGCAATGAAGCGAGCCTCAGGTAGTCGACACCCGACCCGCCCGGACCGCCGGGATTGACAAGAACCGAACCGATGCGATCGCTGCCATTCGTCGCCTGACGAATCACCGCAATGTCGATCTGCCTGCCATCAGGGTCGGAGTAGTCGAGGGGGACGGAGAGTGTTGTGCATTCGAAGGTGTCGCAGTCGCTCCACGCGAGCTCATCTGGCACGAAACCGCCTGTTTGCAACCTGTCGACCGCCTGGCCGGTCGACTCATCCTCGGGCTCCGCCGCAACAGCCGTCGACTCGGTGGTTGGTTCCGCAGAGGCCGACGATGTGCTGGTCGTTTCAGCGGATCCGAGGTCGTCGCCATCAGTACAGGCCGCAGCAAGAAGGGCGAAGGAGCAGACGATCCCGAGGAGGGCGGTACCACGCATGCGAGGACGGTAGCCGTCGTCTGTGCGGCGACCGTGGCACCCAGATCCTCAGCGATTCGCCGGGGGACAACGATCGCGGAAGCCCCTGCCAGCCGCAGACGGACCGATAGCCTCGGCCCGGTGAGCCAGCCACGTCTTCTCGTGATCATGGGTTCGGGCGAGACTGCT
>CAZYLX010000256.1:0-5410 GCA_964648595.1 uncultured Acidimicrobiaceae bacterium | reverse complement strand
AAGCCCCGCCGGAGTAGGTGCAGACCGACGGCGATTTCAAAGAGGCCCCCGGGTGCAGCGAAGAAGTAGGTGACTTCTCGACCTGTTGTCAGCTCGATCAGGGCTCCGGCTGCCAGGGCCAAGTACCCGGCCATGCCCCAAAAGGCGAAACGAGTTGAGAGCCATGGTCCTCGTCCAACGACGTACCAAAAGGGCAGGCTCCCGAGTCCGAGGACCAGCATGGCAAACAGGTAGCCGGTGATGTCGGCGTTTGAGTCGTCGGCGATCGTGTAGAAAACCACGCCGCCGCCAAGGAGGAGGGCCTCAGCGACGCGAGTGGCGAGGTAGCTGGCGCCTACCCAGGGGTGATCGTGCCTGAGCAAGCGGAATCCGATCACTCCGATGATGGTGACAGCGACTGAGTTGACTGCGACGAGGCCGACGCCGATCGGTTCGTCAACGAGCGCGCTGCCGATTCCGTAGAGCAAGAACGCCGCAAGGACAAGCCCACCGAAAAGTCGTCCTTCCCAACGGTTCAACCCGCGTTTGTCGTTGGTAGGGGATCGGGTTGGGTCCGCCATATTGATGGCTGGTGATGTGGTCATTGTCGTGCCGTTTCTCTTGTTGATCGGTCTTGGTTTGAGATGTGGTGGGGGGCGATCGAGATGATCTGGAGGTTGACGGACGTGAGGTGGGCCACGACACCGTGGAGGTGGGCGGGGTCACAGATGTCGCCGACGAGGCGGGTCGCGGCGTCGGTTGAGGGGTCGATGGTGAAGTCGTCGAGGAGGGGCCGCAGGAGCCGACTGCTGGGCTGGCCTCGCAACACGATCTCGTAGGTCGTTGGTTCGGACATGGCTCCATCGTGAAGGTGTGAGGGGTGACGTGACCTCGTCCGGGTCGTCATCTCACCCAGGTGAGATCGATCACTGACGAGGTCCGTGATTGCAGTACCCGCCGTTGGCTGGTTCTTGCCAGCGCTCCCGCCGGTTCAGGAAAGTCGACACTTCTCGCGTCATGGTTGGCTGAGCGTGCTGAGTCGGCTCCGCTGATGGAATCGCGAAGCACAGCAGGACCAGCGACGCTGCGACACCACGAAGCGACCCTCGACTGCCTACGGAACGGTGGCCACTCAATCGAGATGTCAGCACACGCCTACGCGTTGATCGACGCGTTCATCTACGGGTTCGCGTTGCTCGAAGCCAACCTGCCAGTCACCGGTGGCCAGGACATGGCAGACCTCGCAGAAACCATCATCGAACCGCTACCCGCCGATCTGTATCCACGCCTCATCGAACTAACGGCAGAACACATCCTGCAACCGGGCTACCACTTCGGCGACGAATTCGACTTCGGACTCGACCTCATCCTCAACGGACTCCAAGCAGCAGCAAAGCTCCCCAACCCCTGAACCGGGGCAGCTCGCCGCCGTCGCCAACGCCGCAATCACGCCTTCCGAGCACCGCCAACCACTGCTGGTCAGACGCCCTTGCCGCTGTTGCGATTGTCAACGCAGCATGGCGATTCCTACCGACCTACTGCGCTGCGTGTGCGAGCCGACGCGGGCTTGTCGTTCGCGCCAGCTGGTGTCAACCGGGCGGTGGTCCCGAGCCGGGTTGCACAATACAAAACGGATCCCGGCCCTCTTGGCCGGGATCCGTTCATTTTCGCTCAGTGCCGGGAGCCTCTACTCAGCCTCGGTCGCAGGAGGAGTCGGTGCCGGAACCGGTGCACTGGCCGATCCAGACGCCGGCTCATTGCGGCCAGACCCGAACAGAGTCGACGGATCCAACAGCAAACCTTCTCCCGAAGGCACGAGCGCAATTGTCACGTTGTCGTTGAACTCGTTGATGGCGAGATACTGCAGCACCTCGGGTGTGAGTGATTCGGCGATGAGCCTGTTGGCCTCGTTCACGCCCTCGGCCTCGATGACCGACGCATCTGCTGAGCCCCGAGCACGCTCGCGCTCTTTGTCAGCCTCGGCTCTTGTTGTTGCCACCTCTTCCTCGGCCTGCAGTGCCTCCTGTGTCGCGATCTGCTTGTTCTCGATCGACTGCACGTAGGCCTGTGAGAACGAGACGTTCACGATCAGAAGCTCCGTCACCTCGATCGAGAATGGCTCGAGCGCTGCGGACAACCGATTCTGCGTGGCAGCGCGAATGGCCTCCCGATTCGGGGCGACCTCATCGGTCTTGAACTTCACGGTCTCTTCCTTGAAGAAGTTCTGCACACGTCCCTCGATCAACACGTCGAACCAGTTCGTGCCAACGTCACGCAACAGATCCTGAACCGCCCGATCCTCGACGCGATAGTTGATCTCGATCGTGGCGAAGACGTCCTGTGTTTCTGCCGAGAACGCCGAGACGTTCTCGAATCGGGCGTTCTGCACCCGAATCGACTCACGATCCACGGTCTCCCATGGCGCAATCAACGAAAGGCCTTCGCCCCGCTGACCCGTGATGTCACCGAACGTGCGAACAACCGCGACTTCACCGGCGGCGACGACCTTCACCGATCGAACGCCGGTGAACAGAACAGCAACCGCAGCAACCACCGCGAGTGCTGGTGCTCCACCCGCCGGCGCACGCGTCGCGCCGATCGCGACAACACCAAGCAGCAACATTACGACAATCCAAAGCATCACCGATCTCCTTCGGCTCAGGTGCGCGCCGTCGACAACGTCGATCAGCTGCTGCACCGGGGGCTCCCTCCGAGTCGGACGGGAACCGAACACCAATTGTCGAGTCGACAGCCGGCCAGTTCGACGCACAACGTGCGCGTCGCCGGGCGGCCTCGGATGTCTGTGTCAACTCAACGTGATCAGCTCGTCACTGGTGCTCCCACCCTCGCTCGTCTCATGCAAACGTGGAGTGGGTGATCAAAGTTCCTGATACCGCCGAGTTTCCGTCGGGGTGCGAACCCGTTCAGCTCTGGGGATCGAAGCGATCAGCAATCGCATCTTCCAAGGACAGGCTCGACCGCAGGCTCTGCCATGAGTCGATCTCAGCATCGGTTGGCATGCGCTCGCTGAACAACGCGGTCAGCGCAACGATCTCACTGCGTTGTGCTGTCATGCCTCGAAGCTCAACGCTGTCGGTGAAGAACGCAACGATGGACGCACGATCAACCCGAGGGTCATTCTCGAGTGCGTCAAGCCAGAACTCTTTGCCGCTCTCGTCGGGAGCTCTCGACAACACCTCTTGGTAGAGGATGTCGAGGAACTCATCGAACCCGGCGTCCCCATACGTCTCCCGATATTCAGGCGAATCGGAGAAGTAGCGGGAGGCCCGAAGAATGTTCCAGCCGTCGTTCAGGCGCCCGTGCCAGAACGAGTACCCCTCGTAGTCAGGGAGGCGGTTGAAGTACGCCACGTACAGCCGGTCGATGTCGGCACTCTGGGACTCGACGTCGATGAACGGGACAATGGAGGCCGAGAAGCCGTCTGCCTCGAGGCTCGCCCGGAGCGCCAGTACGTCGGCGGTCGAGGCGCTGCGCCCGACCAAGGTGCCGTACAGGTCCTGCTCGAAACCGCGGAGCGTTTCATAGGGGCCAAGCAGCGACGGGTCGACGGTGACCCCTTGCGGATAGGCCAGGCCGTAGGCGAGAGCTGCATCGACGCTGGGAGTCGGATTGATGTTGGCGCCGTCAGGGTTCACGATCTCGAAGTGGAGATGGCTACAGCAAGCCTCGGCGTTGCCAGAATCCCCCATGAACGCAACGGGCTCGCCCTTGGTGACTCGAAGATTGCGCCACTGGTCGACCTCCCATGCCTCGGCGATGCGAGGAGAGAAGGCGTGTTCGATGGGGTTCGCACCATCGTCGGTGCCGGGTGAGTCGTTGTTGATGTGGATGTAGTGATATTCCCAGCCGTCGTCGTCGGTGAGAACGAGGTTGTTGCCTCGACCCGAGTCGTGACGCATCCACGAGATGTACCCGTCAGCAACGGCGAGCAACGGCGTCAGCTTCGGGCCGAGCATGTCGACACCCTGGTGGCTTCTGCTACAGCCGGAGCGGCAGGCCCCGTAAGTATCGCTCCAGTAGACACCACCATCGGTTCGCGACCCCACTGTCTCGACGGGCATGGGCAGCAGGATGTCTCGGACTTCCTGTGCCGAGGCCGGAGCAACTGCCGGGGGGGCAACCAACGAGGCGGCGAGCACGGCAACCACTGCGAGCAACCGGACGATCGAGCTGCGGATGGGGGTTTCGGAATGCACGAGGGCGGCACCTTTTGATTGGCTGTCAGCGATCCGTACCTTCGAGGAACCGATCGATTGCGAACACCTACTTGTCGGCCGCACAGCGCCCTCCGCAACAGCCTTCGATAGGCAGTCGTAAAGATAACGACATCAAACCGTAAAACTCAAGTGAGTCATTCGACCCAACCGCACCGCCGCCAGATCCCGGCTGAGCTGCAATACTCCTGCATCGCGCCCGGTGGCTGAGCAAGTGTCAGAAACGAACAAGGCTGCTCGGATCTGACACGAGGGCCGGAGCCAGCGACGGGGCAAGTGTCAGAAACGAACAAGAGTGCTCGGATCTGGCACTCACCCGTCGCTGAGCGTGCGAGAATGGCGGGGATGAAGTTGCAACGGCGGGCGATGTGGAAGCGCAACGACGCCGTCGAGCCGTGGCGTCGGTTCCGCACTGCGATGATCGCCGTCATGTGCGTGGTGGCCTACGGCTGGATCGGATATCTGATCCTCGGGCTTCCCTGGTTCGACGCGCTCTATCAAACGGTCATCAGCATCACGACCGTCGGCTACTCCGAAATCGGTTCAACGATCGAGAACAGCACCAGGTATCGAGCGTTCACGCTGTCGCTGGTCATCGTCGGTGTCGGTGCCGTCTTGTACACGATCGGCGCAATGGCCGACAGCCTGATCGAAGGAAGTCTCAATGAAGAGCTACGGAGGCGTCGCATGTTGAAAGCCATCAACGAATTACGAGGCCACACGATCATCGCCGGGTGGGGCCTAGTCGGTCACGCCGTTGCTGAGGCCGTCGAACGGGCAGGCGGGGAAGTCGTCGTGATCGACCGCAACCCGATACACCATGAGTCGCGGCACCCGATCGTCGTTGCCGAAGCCACCGACGACGACGTGCTCCGCTCTGCCGGCATCGAACATGCAAGAACGCTCGTGATCGCGCTCGACCACGACGCCGACAACCTCTTCGTCTGCCTCTCCGCTCGCGCTCTTCGCCCCGACCTCTTCATCGTTGCCCGCACGTCGAACACGAAGAACGAGGCCAAGTTCGCCCAGGCCGGAGCGAACCGTGTGATCAACCCGCACGAGATCGGCGGCTCCCGGATGGCTGCCCTTGCCCTCCGTCCGCACGTTTCGGAATTCCTCGACGAGGTCCTGTACGACGACCAGCACGATGTGGCGGTCGAGGAAATCATCGTGCAGCCCGGGTCGCCCATGATCGG
>CAZYLX010000255.1:0-5422 GCA_964648595.1 uncultured Acidimicrobiaceae bacterium | reverse complement strand
CATCTTGGCTGCAGATCCCGTCGAGGTCGACCCGATCTCGATCAAGGACATCGAGGTGCTGGGAACCATGCTCGGCGGAACGCCGACCGCCTGACCCCGCTTGGCTCAGCCTCGCCGACGGCCTTTTCGCTTGCGCACCGCCACCTGCCGCATCACCGCAGGTTCGAACTCGACGTCGGGAACTGGCAGCTCCCCATCGAGGACGGCTCGCATCATTGCGAGGTGCTCAGGCGTGGATCCACAACAGGCTCCGATGAGCTGAATCCCCGCCGCGCGCTGACGGTGAGCGTGCGCCGCCATCACCTCGGGACTCCCGCTGTAGTGCAATTCGGTGCCCCGCCATTCCGGCATACCGGCATTCGCCTTCGAGATCAGCGTCATGGAGGGATTCGCCGTCCTCATCTCGGCCAGCGCAGCCTCGGTGTCACCCAGGTTGTTGCCACAGTTGGCGCCGACAGCACTCACTCCGAGCTCAGCGAGTCGGGTGACCGCCTCGGTGCCGGTGACGCCCATCATCGTACGGCCGGCCGTGTCGAAGCTGAGCGTCGCAGTGATCGGTAGGTCGCTGACCGAGCGGGCGCCCTCGACCGCGGCTGCAACCTCATCGAGGTGGCTCATGGTTTCGATCCACAGGATGTCAGCGCCGCCCGCGTCGAGGCCGCGAGCTTGTTCTGCGAACGCCGCGGCACACGTCACGGGGGTCATCGAGCCCATGGGTTCGAGCAACTCGCCGGTGGGACCCATCGATCCGGCGACCAGCACGGTCCGATCCGCTGCGTCTGCAATGTCCCGACCGATTCTGGCCGCCGCCTCGTTCAGCTCCTCGACCCGGTTGTCGAGCTTGTGGAGCTTCAGTCGAAAGGCCGTTCCGCCAAACGAGTTCGTCAGGAAGATGTCGCTACCGGCAACAACGTAGGCCCGGTAGACATCGGCCACTCTCTTTGGTTCCTCGACATTCCAGAGCTCGGGCGGATCGCCCGAGCCGAGCCCGCGGTGAAAGAGTTCGGTGCCCATGGCACCGTCGACGAGAAGGCACTCTCGTTCTGCGATGAGTTCATCGAGCTTGGACATCCACAAAGTTTGCCCTGATCAGGACGGTTCCCGCGGGAGGCCCAACAATCGTTCGCCGATGATCGACCGTTGGATCTCACTGGAGCCGCCGGCGATGCGCATGCCGGGGGAGTAGAGAAGAGCATCGGCCGAGCCGCCGAGCTTGTGGTCGAGGCTCGCAGCCTGAACCTCGAGCTCGGTTCGGAGCAGCTTCGCTGCCGGCGCCATGTCCGGTTGAGCACCGAGGCGGTCGAGCAGAGCGGCAAGCGCCCCACCCTTGACCAACAAGTCCAACACATCGGCCCGGTCCACCTCGGTCGAGGTCGAAGGGTCCAGACGGCTACTGATGGCGTCGAGGCGACGGCGCATACTCAGCGCCCCTGCGGCGCCGAAACTGCCACGCTCATCGGCCAGGACCTCCATGGCCACGCGCCAACCCCCGTGCAAGGGTCCGAGCAGTGCATCGGATGGCACACGGACATCGGTGAAGAACACTTCACAGAACTCGTGGTCGCCCGTCATCTGACGGATCGGTCGAACGTCGATCCCAGGAAGATTCATCTCGATGCAGAAGAACGAGATGCCTCGGTGCTTGGGCTCGTCCCCTGTCCTGGCGAGGAGGATGCCGGCCTGTGCGAACTGAGCGTTTGACGCCCAGATCTTCTGGCCGTTGACCACGTATTCATCGCCATCGAGGACAGCCGACGTGGCAAGAGACCCAAGATCCGAGCCAGCTCCTGGCTCGCTGAAGAGTTGACACCACAGGATGTCGCCCCGCACGGTCGCTTCGAGGTAGCGAGCCTTCTGCTCCATCGTGCCGGAGCGCAGGATCGCTTCGCCGGCAAGGATGATGCCCTGGAGATTGAGATACGGCGACACCGCGGCTCGAGCGCATTCGGTGTACCAGACCTCAGCGTGGGCTCGAGACAAGCCCTGACCGCCGAATTCGATCGGCCAGTGGACGCCGGCGAAGCCACCGTCGGAACAGATCCGTTGCCAACGCAGCGCCGACTCCAGCTGGTCTGGCGGGAGAATGGCTCCAAATGCCGGGCAGGCTGAGCCAGCATCGGTGTGCTCTTCGATGAAGGCAACACACGCTGTCCGGAACGTGTCGAGCTCGGCCATCCTGCCGGTCTAGTCCAACGACTGCTCGACATGCCAAACCTCGTGCTTCGACACAGGACACGGTCGGTGCGAACATCCGATGATGCAACAGTCGCCGAAGAACGCCGTGGTCATCCTTCTCGATTCGCTCAATCGACATGACCTTGGCTGCTACGGGGGCACGGATTTCGAGACACCAAACATCGATCGCTTCGCTGCTGAACGAGCCACCCGCTTCACTCGCCATGTCACCGGTTCGCTGCCATGTATGCCGGCGAGGCACGACATCCTCACAGGCTCACTCGACTTTCTGTGGCGACCCTGGGGCTCCCTCGAGTTGTGGGATCAGCCGATCACGGCCCAGCTCCGCGACAGCGGCGTCACCACGATGTTGGTGACCGATCACCCACACCTGTTCGAAACAGGCGGTGAGAACTATCACACGGAGTTCTCCGGATGGGACTACTTGCGCGGCCACGAAGGCGACCTGTGGCACACAACCGCCGATCCGTCGTGGGCCGGCCACCCTGCAGGTCCGGCACGAACCGGAGATTGGTGGCTCCAGAAGCAGTTCGGAATCGGGCACCCCCGCGGCTACGACCGCTCCCGGACCTACTTCCGGACCGAGTTCGACTATCCGGGTCCCCGCGTGATGTCCGCAGCCGCCGATTGGGTCCGCCGGTCTGCCCCAGAACACGAGCAGTTCCTGCTTTTCATCGACGAATTCGATCCCCACGAACCTTTCGACACTCCCGAGCCGTGGCGAGGTCGATACGAGGATGCGCCGTGGGACGGAGACGACATCATCTGGCCGCCATACGCCATCGGAGCCCAGGAGCGTGGTGAGCTCAGCGAAGCCGAGGCTCGACACATTCGGGCCAACTACGGATCAAAGCTGTCGATGATCGATCATTGGGTTGGAACCCTGCTCGACGATCTCACGGGACGCTGGGACGACACCGTGGTGATCATCTGTACCGACCACGGTCACTATCTCGGTGACCAGCGCGAGGGGACAGACATCTGGGGGAAGCCGGCGGTGCCGCAATACGAGCCTCTCGGGCACACACCCCTCCTGATCCATTGGCCCGGCGTTGACGGAGGCGGCACGTGTGATGCCTTGACGACCAACGTCGACCTACACGCAACGCTGTGTTCCATCTTCGACGTGGAACCGGGTCCAGGCACACATGGCAAGTCGCTGGCGCCGCTCATCGACAAGTCGGTCAGCGCGATCCGCCCGTGGGCAATCGGCGGCGTGTTCGGCAACTGGGTGCAGATCACCGACGGCACGTCCAAGTACGCCAGGGGCCCGGTTGGTGATGGCCTGCCGCTCTCCATGTGGTCGAACCGATGGTCGACCATGCCTGTCCACCTGCCTGGGTTCGCTACCTTGCCAACCCCAGATCACCGTGCGTACCTCGACACAATGCCGTGGAGCGAGATCCCGGTGATTCGCCAGCCTTTCGAGCCCGGAGATCGCCTACCGTTCTGGGTCAGCAAGCGAGCTGTCGACCGCCACGCCCTCTTCGATGTGTCCATCGACCCGGAGGAAACCGAGAACCGGGTCGGCGAGTCAATCGAGCGAGAGATGCAAGATCTCCTGCGGACCGCTCTCACCGAACTCGAAGCCCCGGTCGAACAGCTGGAACGACTGGGTCTGAGCTGACCAGAGCTTCCTGGATTCCTCAGCGACGGAGCCGAGAACGAGCAAACCGGGGGAGGGGAAGGGCAACAAGTGCAAGCAACACCGGATAGATCTCGAGGCGGCCGAGCAGCATCAGAGCCATGCCGACCCAGCGGCCGAATCGGGGCATGGCCAGGAAGTCCGAGGTCGGCCCGATGGCGCCAAGCCCAGGGCCGACGTTCCCGAATGTCGTGGCGGCCCCTGAGAACGAGGTCAGAAGGTCGGCCCCGCTGAACGCCATCAACACCGCACCTCCGCCAAACGCAGCAAGAGCGAGTGCCAGGTAACCGAGAACACGGCTGGCGATCTCGTCGTCGAGGACCGACTTGCCGACCCGGACCGGCCGAACCATACGGGGATGGAGCTGGCGAAGCGTGGCCCGGTGGGCGTAGCTGGCGACGGCCAACAATCGCACGAGCTTGACGCCACCGGCGGTTGAACCGGCCATGGCGCCGAGCGGAATGAGCATCAGGAGAAGTGTCTGCGCCGACTCACTCCAGCTGCCGAAGTCTGCGGTCACGTACCCGGTCGTCGAGACAATGGTCAGGACGGCAAACATCGATGCACGGATCCCGTCATGGCCGGACAGACCAGAATCGGAGGCGAAGAAGATCAAGGCTGACGCCCCGAGGACGATCGCCAGGTAGAGGCGCAGCTCTGCCGATTGCAAGATGGGTGTGACGTTCCCTCGCAGCGCACGGAACCAGAGCGTGAAACTGCCGCCGGCGAGGAACATGCCGGAGATCGCGATCCATTCGATCGCGGCAGAGTCGAAGTGTCCGAGCGAGGAGTTGTACGGCGAGAAACCGCCGGTCGAGAGCGTCGTGAACGCGTGATACACCCCGTCGTAGATGCTCATGCCAGCACCGATGTACGCAATGGCATACACGACGGTCAGCCCAACATAGACCGCCCAGAGGTTCCTGGCGGTGTGACGAACGCGAGGTGTGAGACGCTCTCCGGTCGGCCCTGGCGCCTCGGCCTGCAGAAGGTCCATTCCACCGGAGCCGACCGTTGGTAGGACGGCGACGACGAGCACGATCACGCCCATTCCACCGATCCACTGCGTGATCGCTCGCCAGAACAGAATCCCCTTCGAAACACCCTCGATCGGCCGCAGCACGGTGGCGCCTGTCGTCGTGAAGCCGGAGACCGCCTCGAAGAGGGCGTCATCGACGTTCGTGATCGTTCCGCTCAAGAGGTAGGGCGTGGCCCCGGCGATGGTCAACCCGATCCACGCCATCGCGACGGAACTGAACACATCGAGAAGTTCGATTCGCTTTGGTACTTCGGTGAGCCTCCACAAGAGGCCGCCGACGACAGAGAAGACCAGGCCGCTACCGAGAAGCACCATTGCTTGATCGCCGCCGTCGATGAGCTCGACCGCGCACGACACCGTCATGCCGACACCGGAGACACCCAATGTGATGCCAAGAATGTGCAGGACGAGGTTCGGGATCGGTTCCCGTGGCTCGTTTTCGGGGCTCATGGCAGAAGCGCCATCGCGATTACGACGCAGCGAAGAAGTCATGAGCCTCGATGAGGGCACCAGGGCGGGCGAAGACGACAATGAAGTCACCG
>CAZYLX010000254.1:0-5428 GCA_964648595.1 uncultured Acidimicrobiaceae bacterium | reverse complement strand
ATTCAGGCGAATCCACCCGAGGTCGGAATCCACTGGTACTCGAATCTCGAGATTGCGCTTCGATCGCTGACATGGCTGCAGATTCTTGGTCTCGCTGAACGCCAACTCCCGACCGACCTCGTGCGCCAAATGTGGCGGCATCTCTACCACTCGGGCCGCCACCTGGTCGCGGACATGCCATACACCATCAGCACGATGCGCAACAACCATCTCCTTGGTGATGCGCTCGGGCTCATCGCTCTCGGCAAGGCCTTCACCGGCACGGGAGGACGCACGTGGACGACGATCGGAGATCGGCTATTCAACGCCCAACTACGAAGGCAGATGCGTCCGGACGGTGCGATGATCGAGGATTCGCTTTCCTACCAACGGTTCACCCTCGAGATGTTGTCGATGAGAGTCGTGTTGGGGGGAGCTCCGCCCAACGTTCACACCGAGATGGTGGCGGCGGCACAGTTACTCGCGCGCCTTGGTGTACTCGACGGCTTGGTCCCGCAATACGGGGACTGGGACCAGGGCCGGGTCATGGCCGTGGCGGATTCCCCGGGTCGCCTTGCAGGCTCCGTCCGTCTCGCCCTGGCATTGGGAGGCACCGGGGCTGCGTCGTCGTGGCGGGCAGATCATGACGAGGGGGCATGGTTCTCTCACGAGGGTCGGCCCGTTGAGCCCGACTCAGCCGAGACGCACGGCCACGACGTTGGTGGCGGAATTGCTCGCGCCGCTGCCGGTGACTACACCGTGTGGCTCAAGGGAGGCTCCGGACCGTCGCACGGCCACGCCGATCTCTCGTCGGTGACCGTCAACTACCGAGGCCGAATGGTGATTGGCGATCCGGGGACGGGGACGTACAACGGGTCTGAGTCGCTCCGCAACACGCTGCGCAGCTCAGCGGCACACAACGTGCGACGGGTTGGGGGGCTCGACCAGATGGTTCCGCATCGAGTGTTCCGTTGGCGGCACCACGCCGAAGGGATGCTGGGGCGACCCGAGCATCTCGGTGATACCACCGTGATGTGGACCGTCCACACAGCGTATGAGCGCCTCGATCCGCCTCGCCGGGTCGTGAGAGTCGTGGTCGTGCGGCCGTTCGGCGTGCTGTTCGCCGACTGGATCGAAGGTCCGCCGGTCGAGACGAGCATCGCCATTCCGCTCCACCCCGGTGTCGAGTGGGATGACGGCAATTGTCGCCTGCGCTTTGCGGACACATGGCTGCCGTTCACCGCCTCGTCGGAGTCGGGTCGAGATTGCCAAGATCTTGTGTCACGGGCCGGACCCTGGAGCGACACATACGGACACACCGAAACGACCGAATACCTCTGCGTCGGAGCCGGCACCAACGGCCCTCTTGTGGTGTCGATTGGCGGCGGCAAATGGCGGGTCGCAGACGGCACACTCGTGGCGGACGGCGTCCCGATCCGTGTCCGCTTCGGACCGTCCGAAGTGACCCTCAGCGTTGAGACACCACAGGGGACGATCGCGTCGGTGCTTCCATACGACGCAGATGTCGAGCGTTCAGAACCCACGGATGCCGAGCGATGCGAGTAGTCGTCCTCAGTCAGCACTATCCGCCCGAGTCGGGGGGCGCCCAGAATCGCCTCCACTCGCTCGTCGGCGCCCTCGTCGAAAAGGGGCATGATGTCGTGGTGATCACCGCGGTGCCCAATCATCCCGACGGAGTGGTCCAACCTGCCTATCGAGGGAGGGCACGATTCGTCGAGATGCGAGACGGCGCGCGCGTCGTCTACGTCTGGGTCTTCACCTCTTCGACCGGCGGGGCGCTCGCGCGCGTCGTCGCCTACGGATCCTATGTAGCAACGAGTTTCGTGGCTTCGCTCTCGGAACGGGGACCGGTCGACGTCGTGCTGGGATCTTCGCCTCCACTGACGGTCGGCATCGCCGCATGGCTGGTTTCGCGGACAAAGAGAGCACCCTTCGTGTTCGACGTGCGTGATCTCTGGCCGGACGTGGCAATCGCGATGGGCGAGATACGCGGTCGATCGGCGATTCGACTCACCCGAGGAATCGAGCGATTCATCTATCGGCGTGCGGCGGCAATCACCGCTGTGACGAATGCTTTCGTGGAGGTGATAGCGGGTCGGACTGATAACCGGAAGACGGTCATGCTGGTTCGAAACGGCTCTTCACTCGTCGGCATGGGGATCGAGGGTCGCGCCCTAGCGTTCAGGCAGGAAGCGGCGCCCGACGGCGAATTGCTCGTTGGCTACGTCGGCCAGCTTGGGCATGCCCAGAGTCTGGATCATGTGCTCGACGCCGCAGAGCTACTCCGAGACGACGGGGTGCCGTGCCATTTCGTGTTTGTTGGGAGTGGCCCGCGTGAGGCCCGGCTGCGGCAACAAGTGGAGCGGCGGGGTCTGACCAACGTGTCGATGATCGGGAGGGTTCCGCAGAGCGAGGCCGTCGCGTGGATGCAGGCCTGTGATGTCCTGCTGGCGTCCCTCGGTTCCGATCCGGTATACGAGAGCTTCGTTCCGTCCAAGATCTACGACGCCATGGCCCTGGGTCGGCCCGTGTTGCTTTCGGTGCCGGGGGAGTCTCGTTCGATCGTCGAGGATGCCGGCGCGGGGTGGTACTACGAACCCGGGGATGCCCACTCCCTCGCTGCTGTCGTACAATCGCTCATCGAGCACCCCGATTTCATACCTGCCGCCGGGGAGGCAGGTCGTGTGTATGCCGCACGGAACGTTGATCGTGCAGAGCAGGGCGCTCGACTGGAGCGGTTGCTCGTGGCGATTGCCCAATCGCAATCGGAGGGCCGATAATCATGCGATCGCCCACGTTGGTCGTGACCGGAGCATCGGGCTTCATTGGTGGGCACCTGTGTGCATGGGCTTCGCAACGAGGCGTTCACGTGGTTCGCGTCGGACGCAGGCCCGAGCCCAATATCGACGTTGTACGCGACGTTGCCGTGACGAGCGACTGGTCGGACGTCGTTGCCGGCGCGGAGTGGGTGGTGCACCTTGCCGCGACGGTGCATGTGCAAGGTGACATTCCGATGAACGACTACCGACGGACGAATGTCGAAGGCACGGTGCGGCTGGCAGAGGCCGCCGCCGGTGCAGGCGTCAAGCGTTTCGTCTTTGTCAGCACAGCCGGGATTGCCGGCACATCGAGAAGCGGAGTCATCACCGAAGACTCGCCGGTCCGCCCGGCTACGCCGTATGCAGTTTCCAAGCTCGAGACGGAGCAAAGACTCCTCGAAATCGCAGCATCGGTGAGCATGGACATCGTCATCGTTCGCGTGCCCCTCGTATACGGACCGGGTGCGCCCGGCAACCCCGCGCGGCTCCGGCGGTACATCGACGCCCGTGTGCCGCTTCCGATCGGACGTGCCGACAATCGTCGCTCGTCCATCGCCGTGACGAACCTTGTCGATGCGCTTGGTGCGGCCCTGACGTCGCCATGGGACATCGTCAAGGCTCTCTACGTTGAGGATGGAACCGTCTGGTCGTCGCGCGACATGGCAATTGCGATCGGGAGAACCATCGGTCGAAGACCGATCCTCGTGCCGGTGCCACCGCGCATTGCTTCGGCTGCGCTCGAACGGCTGGGGAAGCCCCGGCTCTCCGAGCAGCTCTTCGGTTCCCTCGTTGTCGACGGCTCAGTGTTTCGAGCGCACACGGGCTGGGAGCCGCCCTTGTCCCCCGAAGAAGCCATCACTCGAGGCGTCGTCTGACACCCTCGCCTCCGCCGTGTGCGTGCTGCGTCAGTAGGTTGGTGGGGTCTTCGCCAGGTGCGACAGAGTACGGAAGAGGATGCCGAGGTCGGTCGAGAGCGAGACCCCGTTGGCGTACCGTCCGTCGAGCAGCGCCTTCTGGTCGTTCGGCATCCCTTCGTACCCATTGATCTGGGCAAGGCCGGTGATTCCAGGCCGAACGTCGAGTGAACCGTTCGCTCGTCGTAGCTCGATCAGCTCGACCTGGGATGGCATCGGTGGTCGGGGACCGACGAGGCTCATCTCGCCGCGAACGATGTTGATGAGCTGAGGGAGTTCATCGAGGCTCAACCGTCGGAGAACCCTGCCAACGCCGGTGATTGGAAGTGATTGAGCTTGCGAGGCCTCGAGCTGGGGAGCGCCCACGGGCATGCTGCGGAACTTCCACACCAGAAACTCGGTTCCACCCTTGCCGACTCGCTTCTGCCGGAAGAAGATGGGCCCTCGATCGTCGAAACGAATCAACAACGCGATCGCTGCCAGCACCGGGCTCAGCAGGATCAGGCCTCCTGTTGCAGCGGTGGCATCGAGTGTCCGTTTTCCGTAGAGCGTGTAGAGGGACATGTTCACTTTGTTTCGTTGTCGCGAGGTGTCTAGCAACCATCGGCAGGCACTCGGGCATGTCTTAGCTCGAGCATTCCAGGTCCGAGGGGACAGTGGCGATTGTGACGCCGGATGCTCCGGGGACGTTCCGCATGTTCTGAGCCCCAACAACACGCGATCGCAAACCGCGAGACGTCCGAGCTGGACCACGATCCATCGCTCCGATCGTCGTCACGAGCCCTGAGCCGCCTTCGCTATCTCAACGAAGCTCCCCCTCTGTTCTCGTGCGTTCCATGCTCGACCGAGCCCCCATCGATGTCGACGGAATCGGATTCATGTCTTCTCCCCAAATCCATGCCCGTATCCATGCCCGTATCCGTATCCGTATCCGTAGTCGCTGGCCGCGGATTTCTGCGTTGCCCGATTGAAGATATACCCAACGATCGGTGTCCCCGACATGTTCAATCGGTGCCGGGCGTCGGCGAGGGTGTTGAGGGACGTTCCTTCGGCCACGACAAGCACAATGGCGTCTACGGTTGCAGCGAGGTCGGCAGTCTCCGCGGCCGCCATAGCAGGCGCCGAATCGATGATCACGATGTCGCGGCCCTCCAGCAAACCGGGAAGCACCTTGCGGAACTTTGGAGGGCTCAGGATGCTCAAGGCGCTGCCGGAAAGCCCGGTTCCCGCCGGCACGATATCGATCTGCGTGCCGTCGGCGAGCACCCACCGCTGTGCGAACCGTTGGATACTCCCCGGGTCGTCGAGGTTTGAGACGCCCGGCTGGGCTTCCAGATCCGCAAGCCTGGTGAGACCACGAACGCGTTCATCCGCGTCGACGAGGAGGGCGCTGAGGCCGTTGTGGGCGGCTACGACCGCAAGGTTGAGCGCCGCTACCGTCTTGCCGTCGCCGGCGGCCACGGACGTAACGAGCACACTGCGGCCCCGCACTGCTTCGAGGGCGAACCTGAGCGATGACAGCGCGAACCGGTAGGCCTCGCTGGCTCCGGAGGCAGGTTCGGTGATTGTTGGTGCGGGCCCCGACGCCTTCACGAGTCGGAAGTCCGGAACGACGGCCAGCAGCGGAGCGTCGAGGACCCGCGCAGGTGCGTTGCGATTGTCGGCAAGCTGGTTCCGATCGGCACGCCTCCAGGC
>CAZYLX010000253.1:1293-5429 GCA_964648595.1 uncultured Acidimicrobiaceae bacterium | reverse complement strand
CACCCTGCGATTCCTGATCGGCGTGTTCGGACCCGGGCCTGCGGTCGAGGTCTCAGCACCACGACCGGCAATGGCCCTTCCTGCCGGCTTGCTCGGACTAGCGAGCGTCGCTCTGTTCTTCACGCTCGGCTGGGTCAACGGGGTGGTTCGGCCGGCAGCGATGATGATCAATCCGAAGGCGGTTGAGTATTCGCTGAAGGCGTGGCCCGGTGTCACGACGGCGTTTCTGGTATCGATGGGGCTCGTTCTCGGCGGTGCGATGATTGGTGCGCTCGTCATGCGTCTGCCGATTCGTGTGCCTCGGACCATCGGAGCCGATCTCGTCGACTCTCTGATCGACAACGTGGTCGTAGTGTCAAAGAAGGTGGCGGCCCGCGTTCAACACGGTTCGCTTCCCGTGTACGTCGCCACGATGGCGTTCACCGCCACCGTCGCAACCACCCCCTTCTGGTTCTCGATCGATCCTGACGTGATCTATCGCTGGGATCGTCCAGCCCAAGCGGTCCTCGCCGTGATTGCTGTTGCATCAGGGGTCATCGCCGCCGCCATCGGGTCGCGGCTGGGCGCCGCGCTCGGCCTGGGTTTCGTCGGGCTCGCTGTCACGGGGCTGTTCGTCGTCCAGGGCGCACCCGACCTCGCGATCACGCAGGTCTTGGTCGAGACGGTGGTCGTCGTCGGTTTCGTCTTCGGTCTCGGCCATCTGGCGAGGCGATTCCCGCCGGTCGGCGGCGTGTGGCGTTCGGCGAGGCTCACAGTCGCGGCACTCTCGGGCCTTGCCGTAACGGTTGCACTTGCTGCCTCGGCCTCCGTCCCGTCCGGTGAACCCCCGACCGACGAACTCGTTGCACAAGCGGTTGATGAAGGCGGCGGCAACAACGTCGTGAACGTAATCCTCACCGATGTTCGAGCGCTCGACACACTCGGTGAGGTCGTTGTGTTGCTGGTCGTCTCGATCGGCGTCCTCTCGCTGAGCCGGGCTCGTTCGGAACGAGCAGTGGCATGATTGCTTCCCAGTCCCCGATGGTTGCAACAAGCGTCCGTGTGGTCAGTCCGCTCGCCGTGATGCTTGCTGCATTCCTGTTCTTCGCCGGCCACAACCAGCCAGGTGGCGGATTCGCGGCCGGCCTCGTCCTGGGTTCGGTCGTAGCTCTTCGCATGCTCGCAGGATTGTCGTCCCCGGCCGACGCCATCTCGCTGCTCGCCGTCGGAGCTGCACTGTGCGCAGCAGAGGCGATCGCCCCGATGTTGTTTGGTGACGTCCTCCTCGACCAGTGGATCGTCGACGTGAAGCTTCCGGTCCTGGGCAAGGTCAAGTTCGGCTCGGCTCTTGTCTTCGACTTCGGGGTCATGCTGATCGTGGTCGGCCTCGTCATCTCGATTCTCGAAGGCCTCGGCGCCGTCGGCGGGCAAGTCGCCGACGGACCCAGCGCCGGCGCAGCTGAGCTCGCATCGACCAAACAAGCGGAAAGCGAGCCGGCGTGAGTGGGGCACTGCTCTTCGCCGTTGGTGGTCTCACCGCAATCGGGGTGTACTTGGTCACGGCACGCTCGCTGAGCAGGATCGTTCTCGGCTTCTCGATGCTCGGACATGCAGCGGTGCTTGCTCTGTTGGCATCCGGGGGACCGTCGGGCGATGCGGCGGTGATCGCCCAAGGCACCGACTCGATCTCGGATCCGCTGCCACAGGCGTTGTCGCTCACCGCGATCGTGATCTCGTTCGGCCTCACGCTTTTCTTGTTGGCCTTGGCTCGTCGCCAGAATCAGCTGACTGGTGACGATCTCGTCGAGGACGATCTCGAGGATCGCCGGATCGCTGGGCAGTCCTGATGGGTTCGATCGTCGGGCTTGTCGTCGCGGGGCCGCTTCTGGCCGCGGCCGCTGCTCTGGGCTTTCGCCGCCGCTCGTTGGTTCGCGATTTCATCACCGTTGGCACGCTGATCGTTGTCACGGTGTTGTCCGTTGTGCTCGCTGTGGACGTCGAGCGATCGGGCACTGTGGTTGTCGAGGTTGGTGGTTGGAGCCCTGAGCTCGGCATCGTCCTCGTCGCCGACCTCTTCGCGGTGATGGTGTTGGTTGCGGCGATGATCAGCATTGTGATCGTCGAGGTCTTCGCAATCGGTCAGCGGCGCACGGCTTGGGGGGCCGATCCTCGCCTCGCCGGCCCGCTGCTCCTGGTGCTGACCGCTGGGGTGGCGCTGGCCATCCTCACCGGCGATCTCTTCACCCTCTTCGTCGCCTTCGAGCTGATCCTCGTTTCGAGCTACGTGCTGCTGACGCATCAAGGTCGGCGGGGCCAGATCCGCTCCGGCATGACCTACGTAGTCATGAACCTCATGGCCTCCACGCTCTTCTTGTTCGGGTTGGCCTTCGTCTATGCCGCGACAGGAACCGTCAACATGGCCTTGCTGGCCGAGCGCATCCCGGCGCTCGACGATGGCGTGCGGTTGGGAATCGGACTGTGGTTCTTCGTCGTCTTCGGAACAAAAGCTGCTGTGTTCCCGTTGTTCTCGTGGCTTCCCGACAGCTACCCGACGGCGCCGACCACGATCACCGCAGTGTTTGCCGGGCTTCTCACGAAGATCGGCGTCTACGTGCTAATCCGGTTCTACACGCTCACGGCCATGAGTGATCTTGGGCCCGTGATCCTCGTGTTTGCAGGCATCACCATGATGGTCGGCGTGGCCGGCGCACTGGCGCAGGACGACGTGAAGCGGATCCTGTCGTTCCACATCGTCAGCCAGATCGGCTACATGCTGATGGGTCTTGGGTTGTTCTCGGTTGCTGGTGTTGCCGGCGCGGTGCTGTTCCTCGTTCACCAGATCCCGGTGAAGACCGTGCTCTTCCTCGTCGGTGGCTTGATCGAAGAAGACCAAGGCACCTCCGCCCTCGACCACAGTGGCGGGATGGCCTCGCGGCGGCCCTTCGTCGCGCTGCTCTTCGCTCTGCCGGCACTGAGCCTTGCCGGCATACCGCCGTTCTCCGGTTTCGTCGCCAAGCTGGCGTTGATCGATGCCGGCATCGCCGAGATTTCGACAGCGATTGTTTTCGTTGCGCTCGTCGGCAGCTTGCTGACGTTGCTCTCGATGACCAAGATCTGGCTCGGAGTGTTCTGGGGTGAACCAGCTGAAGGCATCTCGAAGAGTTCGCGAATGTCGACTGCTGATCGCCGGATCATGACCGGGGCCACGACGGCCGCAGTTTCTGTGACGATCGCTGTCGCGATCTTCGCTGGGCCGTTGTTCAACATGAGCGAACGCGCGGCCAGCGACCTACTCGAGGGCACGCCGTATGTGCAGGAGGTGCTCGGCCGATGAGCACCATGACATGGTCGATACGACGTCTGTTGACCATCGGTGGGCTTGTTGGTGCCTGGTGCGCGTTGTGGGGGAGCGCGTCGGTAGCAAACATCCTGAGCGGAACCGCGCTCGCCGTCCTGGCAATGGCGCTGGACGTCGGCACTCCGGTGTCGGGCGGTCTGCGCATCGGCCCGCTCGTGAGATTCGTTGGCCTGGTTGGCCTCGACATGGTGATGTCCACGGCGAACGTGGCGAGAGAGATTCTGACGCCAACCGACTACACCGACGAGTCGATCGTTGCGATCCAGCTTCCCGCCGACAGCCGCCGCCACTTGTTGCTGCTTGTTGTTGCCGTGACGGTCACACCGGGCACCGCCGTGGTTGACACCGACCCCGACAACGGGACGCTGTACCTCCATCTCCTTCATCACGATCGAAAAGAGGCGACCCTCGCCCACATCGACCGGCTGGCCCGCTTGGCATGTGCCGCGCTGCCTGTCCCCGAAGCTCCAGCGGAGGTGGTGGCGTGATGTTCACCATTGTGATTGCCGGTTTCGTGATAGCGGGAGTTTGCGCCGGCATTCGCCTGTTGATCGGCCCGACGCTCGCTGACCGCGTGATCGCCTTGGATGTCGCGTTGGTGACGCTGATGGGCGCCGTGGCGGCCTGGGCTGCCGAGACCGGCGACACGACCTATGTGAGCTTGTTGGTGGTGATCTCGATGGTTGGGTTCACCGCCACCGTTGCCGCCAGCAAGTTCGTCGAGGCGGAGGCGAGCGGTGTGACCGAGGCGGAGGCGAGCGGTGTGACCGAGGCGGAGGCGAGCGGTGTGACCGAGGCG
>CAZYLX010000253.1:0-1193 GCA_964648595.1 uncultured Acidimicrobiaceae bacterium | reverse complement strand
GCTGATGGAGCCGGGGGAGGGTCGCAATGAACCCTGTGTCGACGATCCTCATCCTGCTTGGGAGCTTGACCGCTGTGTTGGCCGGGATCGGCCTGCTCAAGTTTTCGACGTCCTACGCTCGCTTCCACGCTGCCGGAAAGGCCAGCCCGGTCGCGTTCCTTCTCGTGGCGGTCGGCGCCAGTATCGAGTTGGGCTGGGTCGGTGCGGCCCAGCTCTTGGTCGCATCGGCGGCGATGATCCTGACGCTTCCCGTCGGGGTGCATCTGCTGTTCCGAGCCGTGCACCGCACAACACCAGGCGACCACCTGGTGGTGGACGAACTCCGAGCAGCGGAGCGCCTGAGTCGCGGCGACGTCGGACCCGCCGTCGACTGATCGCTTCCTGACAGACCCATTGGCCAACCACCCGGAGTAACGATGAGCTTCCAACCGAATGCAGACGAACTCTTGGCTCGGAACAAGAGCTACGCAGAAGAGTTCGACGATCACGCCCTCGAGGTGCAGCCCACCCGCAAGATGGCCCTGGTGACTTGCATGGACTCGCGCATTGACGCGTTCCAGGTGATGGGTCTACTCAACGGCGAATCCCACATCATTCGCAATGCCGGCGGCGTGGTCACCGACGACGTGATTCGCTCCCTTTGCCTGTCGCAGCGGTATCTCGGCACCAGAGAGATCATCTTGCTTCACCACACCGACTGCGGTCTGCACAACCTCGACGAGGCCGCGTTCCGCGCCGATCTCGAAGCGGAAACCGGGGTCAAGCCCTGGTGGTCACTCGAGGCCTTCAGCGACCCGTATGCCGACGTCCGTCAGTCGATGCATCGGATCACCATGACGCCGTTCATCCTCCACAAAGACCTCGTGCGAGGGTTTGTTTATGACGTCGAGGACGGACTGCTGAAAGAGGTCAGCGCCGACTAGCGGCCGACCGCCGAATCTTGACTAAGCAACCTGGCCGGTTTGCCTGAGCTCGGTCACGTTGTCCGCGTGGTTCTCTCTTGTTCCGTCGGGCCGCCAATGGGTGGGACGAGGGAAGGCGCCGAGCGCCCACAGCGGTGGCCGGAATCGCTTCCACGTAGCAACGTCTCGAGACAATCGGTCGGCGATCACGAAGGCCACAGACGGATTGAAACCAAGCCCGCAGTGGCTGCCGAATACCTCAACGCTCTCGCTCGTTGGGCCCTTGACTTC
>CAZYLX010000252.1:0-5442 GCA_964648595.1 uncultured Acidimicrobiaceae bacterium | reverse complement strand
GTGGATAGGCCTCGACCTTGGCGAAGGTGTCGGTTCGTTCAGCGATGTTGTCGAGAATCTTGCGTCCAAGCTCGGGGTGGGTCACTTCGCGACCACGGAACATGATCGTGATTTTGACCTTGTTCCCCTCTTGCAGGAACTTCTCGACTTTTCGGGTCTTGGTGTTGAAGTCGCCTCCCGAAATCTTCGGGCGGTACTTCATTTCCTTGACCGTCACATGGCTGGTCTTCTTGCGAGATTCTTTTGCTCGTTGCGCTGCTTCGTACTTGTACTTGCCGTAGTCCATGATTCGGACGACGGGTGGGTTCGCTTTGTCGGCGACCTCGACGAGGTCGAGACCGAGTTCACGCGACATCGACAGTGCTTCGGGCATTGGCCGGATTCCAAGCTGTTCTCCATCGGGGGAGATCAACCGGACTTCTCGCGCCCGGATCTTCTCGTTGATCCGGGGCTCATCTGACGCAGCTATTGCTGATCACTCCTCATGCAGGTTCTGTCCTTTTCGCAGCGGAGTCTTCTTCCGCTTGGTTGGGTGACGTCGTTCGAAGAAGAGAGCGACGTCCCAACACCGCACCGAGCGAGCTCGCAAGTGGCGACAGGACGCTTGCATGAACCGGGCCATCTGATGAACGGGCGAACCCGGACGATGGAACGGTGGGGCTGCATGCCCTCTTCTTTTCAGACCTGCCAAGCGTAACACCAGCGGATAGATTCCCCTCGGTATGACACTTTGGACGCCTGACGGCGAGCACCCGATCCCCCCGGCCGGTTCGACACCCGCTGACGACCTCACCGAGGAACAGCAGGAGCAGGCCAGGCAGATGGCCCATGAGATGGCGGAGGCCCGCCAGGAACTCCTCGAAGCCGAGGTGGCAACCATCATCGCCAACCATGCACTCGGTATCTATGAGCTCGCCGCGCTCCACATCACAGCCGAGAACCCCGATCTTGTGGAGGCCCGTCTAGCTGTGGATGCCCTAGGCGTCCTCGTCGAAGGGCTCGAGGGCCGGTTGGGCGACGGCGAACCAACGTTGGTCGATGCTCTGGCCAACATCAAGATCGGGTACGTGCAACGCGTGAACCAGATCAAGAGCGAGCAGGCAGACGCCCCTCCCGCTTAGGCAGACACTCGACGCCGCTCAGTGTTTCGATTCATCGACGATCTCGGTCACCGCTTCAGACACACGGTCAAGTTCATCGAGCGTGTTGAAGTAGTGCACCGACGCACGAACGAGACCATCGGGAGCCCGCTCGGCCAAATCGAACTGCCCAGACATCGTCCGAGCGGTCGAGGAGTTGATGCCTCGATCGGACAAAAGAGCGACGACGTCAGACGGAGTCGACCCGTCGACGGAGAACGTCACGATGCCGCTGCGCACGACTCCACGGTCGGCCACGGTGACGCGTTCGATCGAAGAAAGCTGTTGCCGCAAGACCTCAGCCAGTCCGCCGGTTCTGGCCGCGATGTTGTCGAGACCGAGTTCGTTGGCATACCCGAGCGCAACCCCGAAGCCGACCTTCGCCGCGAAGCTGTACTCGAACAGCTCGTGTACACGAGCACCGACCTTTGGCTCGATCTGCCATGGCGCGACCCAATCGGTGCCCCACCCATCGTTCACTCGCGGCGGGACGAGCCCTTCGAGGCCGGCCCGCTGGTAGAGCATTCCCGTACCCCGGGGCGCCCTGCAGAATTTTCGGCCAGTGAACGACACGAAGTCGGCTCGGAGCTCGGCAACGTCGAGTGGAAGCTGGCCTGCTGACTGGCAAGCGTCAACCAGATAGCGGGCAGCACTCCCCCGTCGAACCGCATCGCCGATGGCGGCAACCGGATTGATCAGCCCACCGGAGGTCGGGGCGTGCGTGGCACACACGAGCTTGACTCGTTCATCAAGCATTCCGGTGAGCGCCTCAACCGAGGTCCGACCGTCCTCGTCATCGGGAATCAGTTCGACCTCGATGCCTTGCCCTGCGGCGAGCACGAGGGCGATACCGCTGGCCACATACTCGGCCGAGGTTGCGAGCACCCGATCGCCGGGCCGAAGTGGAATCGAATTGAATGCTGCCCACCAGGCTTGTGATGCATTCTGCTGGAACGCGAGCTCCGATTCATGGCAGCCGAGCATGGTTGCCGCTTCGCGGTAGACCCGATCGAGATCGTCGATTCTGGCGTCTGCCGTCTCGTAGCCGCCGTCTTGCGACTCGGCTTCGAGGTAGTCGATTGTTGCTCGGGTGACGGTCTCGGGCGGCAGGGATGCCCCGGCATTGTTCACATGAATCCGCCGATCCGCGGCGGGCGTGTCGGCCCGCACTCGGTCGATGTCGACGCGTTTCAGCTCCGTCTCGAGCGGCGAGCTGTTCAGTCCAGTGTCATCCATTGCCGGAACCTACTGGCGCTCATCTCGGAGCAAGAGGCCTCTTCAGACGAATTGGTCTGCTGCTTCTGGAACCTCGAAGGGCTTGGTCAGTGCTGTCGCGACCTTCGCCCCGGGTGCCGGTCGGTGGAAGTAGAACCCTTGGAAGAGCGTGATGCCAAGCGATCGGAGAACCGAGACTTGAGCTGCTTCCTCGACACCTTCGGCAACGGTTTCCATGCCCATCGAGTCGGCGAGTGCCACGATTGCCGTCACGATCTTGCGGTCGACGGGATCAGTGGCGACGTCGACAACGAAGGCCCGGTCGATCTTGAGCGTCGACACCATGTCGAGCCGCTTGAGCATGCTGAGCGACGCTCGGCTCGTTCCGAAATCGTCGATCGCGAGTTTGACACCCAGATCGACGAGCTCCCGAAGAATGGTCAGACGCGAGTCGAGTCGTTCGACGATGATCTCTTCCGACAGCTCGAGCTCGAGTTGAGCCGGGTCCAAACCGGTCTCGGCCAACACTCGTTGGACGAGTTCGAGAAGTCCAGTATCGATGAGCTGACGTTCAGCAACGTTGACCGACACCATCACCGGGTGGCCGACGGCGGAAGTCCACGCAGCAGCCTGACGGCACGACTCGCGGAGCACGTGCTCGCCGACGTCCACAATCAATCCCGACTCGGCAGCCACGCTCAAGAACGCTCCTGGGGCCATCATCCCTCGTACGGGGTGTTCCCACCGGACCAGAGCTTCCAGCCGATCGACACCACCGGTCTCGGAGTCGACGATGGGTTGGTAGTGCACGTGGAGTTGGCCGGTGCGAATGGCTCGACGAAGCTCGCGTTCCACTTCGAGTCTGGCAACGGCTTGCTCGCGGAGATCGGCATCGAAGACCACGTAGCGGCCCCCGCCGGCCTCCTTGGCCTTGTACATGGCAACGTCGGCGTCACGCAACAGACTCTCTGCGTCGCCGTCGCCTCCGCTCACATAGGCGATCCCGATCGACGCGCTGATCATCTGTGAGGACTCGTCGCTCAGTACGGCCGGTTCACGAAGCGATTCGAGGATGCGATCGGCCAGCATCGTCAGATCCCGGATGGCCGGAACGCCGGACGAAACAACGATGAACTCGTCGCCGCCGAAACGGCCAACGATGTCGTCTTCCCGCACTGCTTGACGAAGTCGATCGGCGACTGCGACAAGCACCTCATCGCCGGCCGAGTGGCCGATGGAGTCATTGACGACCTTGAGTCGGTCGAGGTCGAGCAGCAGCACACCGACGAGGTTGTTGGTGCGGCGGTCGCCAAGGCATGCGTCGAGTGCGTCGGTCAATCCCTTGCGATTCGTGAGACCGGTGAGCGGATCATGTCTGGCGTCGAACTCGATCCGTTCGATGCGCCTTGCGCGGCTCCGACTCATTGCCAACGCCGAGGCCACGATGGACAGGCCAGCACCGATGATCACCCCGGCGCCCAGCAAGATCCACGACCCTCGGCGGACTGCCGGAGCAGCCGAAGGGTCGGCGAGGACTTGCCAGTCAGCTTGGGCGCTCTCGAACCCGAGCGTCTCCGTGGGGTCGGTATCGCCCGTTCGGAACGAATCAGATGACCCGACGGTCATCCCATCGAGCTGGATCTGGAAGGGCCCGACTGCGGCAGGGAGATCTCGCTCGACGTCGTACTGAGCGATCAGGTACCCAGAAGTGGTCCCATCGATCTGAATTGGAGCGATGAACACGAGGCTGGTCGCGTCGGTCTCGAACAGCTCTTGAAGCGTGTCCAGGATTTCGGGCGTCGTCGCGGCCAAGAGACCGCCCTCGTCGACAGCAGTGAGGAGTTCGTCGAGGTTCGGCGATCGTACGACCCTCGCGCCGACGATCGCGTCAGGGTTGGCGGCGCCGACCAGCGACCGGATGGTCAGTTCTTCCTCGTCGAGTTGGATTAACGCGACCTCTGTCACCGCCGACGAATCGCTGGTCAGATCGCTACGAGCGGCCAGTGAGCCGAGATCAGAAAGCTCAGCGAGACCGGAGCGACTCAGGGCGGCGGCCACAGCATCGACCGAGGCCACAGAACCAATGATGTTGGATCGAATCGATTGACTCTCGGCGCTAGCCACATCGGCTGCGTTGCCACTCGCTTCGTCGCTCTCGATGGCGCGCAGGAAGAACCAACCGACGACCGATAGCACCAGGACGGCGACAATCGAAGCAAGGAGCGCGGGGGAACGATCTTCCGACATCGGGGTTCCTGTCGGCACGAGCCCCGCCGCAATCAACCGTTCGACTGACCAATCGCCGCGACGTCGAACGCCTCCCACCGACCCGGCCCGCCGGCGCGAACCTCGAATCGCACGAATGTGCCAGCCTCGATGTGTCTCGAGCCATCGGTGATGGTCGTGCAGTGAAATCGCCAAGCTTCGCCACCAGATGCAACAGAACCGATCCCGGCGTCGGAGTCGTAACCAGTCACAAATCCGGTTCGGAATCCGATCACGGGGCGAACGTACCAGTCGGCGGCAGCACTGCCGCTGGCAACAGCAGCCCCATTAGGCTCCGATGCGTGATTCTCCATGATCTTGAAGCGAAGCTTCGAGGCCGCCGGTCGGCGTCCCCCGACGAGTCCTACACCGCTCGGCTCCTCGCCGACCCAACGCTCAATCAACGCAAGATCATGGAAGAGGCGTTCGAGATCTGCCTCGAGCTCCAAGCCGATCCGATCAACCAGGAACGGACCGCAGAAGAGGCAGCAGACGTCCTCTATCACTTGTTGGTTGCGCTGGTCGGCGCCGACGTTGCCCTCGATGATGTGCTCGCAGTTCTCGAAGGTCGGCAGAAGTGAACAGCCAAGCCGCAGACAATGCGTCCTCGTCATCCACGGTCAGGATTGCCGTACCCTCGAAGGGTCGCCTCCGCGAGTCGTGCCTCGACCTACTCAGCCATGCCGGATACCGCGTCGGCTCATTCAACGGCACAGCCTCAGCCAACACCGGCGGTATCGAGTTCATCGAGATGCGGCCGAGAGACGCCGCAGCCTGGCTGAGCGCGGGACGCCTCGACGCCGCATTCATCTCGACCGACACC
>CAZYLX010000251.1:0-5444 GCA_964648595.1 uncultured Acidimicrobiaceae bacterium | reverse complement strand
GGGTAGGTGAACAACCAGCTGACGAGCGCGTCGTCTGGCAGCTTCGCCTTGGCGCCACCTTCGCAACCGATGTAGCGCGCTGGCTTCTGCACAAGGGGCAGGAGAGGCTCGAGCTGAGACCAGACGGACGACATGGTGGTCCGAGGTTAGCGCATGATCGGCAGGCCCAGATCTGTCCCTCCCAGGCGGACATTGGGCCCCACTCTTGCGATCAGCGAAGGTTTCGTTTCCGGTGCACCGACACGCTCTGGACCAAGCCGAGAGCGGCGAGTCCGGTGATGAGCGCGCTGCCGCCATAGGACACGAACGGGAGGGGGATTCCCGTGATCGGCATCAGCCGCATGGTCATCCCGACGTTCTGCACGATGTGGATCAGCAGCATCGAGAACACGCCGATGCACAGCAAGGTCCCGAAACGATCGCGAGCCAACTGTGCGATGCGAAAGATTCGAATCAGGATGAGTGCTTCGAGGCCGAGAACGATGCTGGCCCCGACAAAACCGAGCTCCTCCGCGATGACGGTGAAGATGAAGTCGGTTTCTTGTTCGGGAACAAAGCCGAACTGGGTCTGGGGCCCTTCGAACAACCCGCGGCCAGTCAAGCCGCCAGAGCCGATCGCATTCACCGACTGGACCTGGTTGTAGGCCTCGGCCGACTCCTGATCGATGAATGAGGTCAAGCGGGCCTGTTGGTAATCAGCGAGGACATCGCTGGTGAAGATGACGGAAGCAACACCGACTCCGGAAATGATCAGGAGCAACAGATACCTGGCGGGCACACCGGCAACGAGGTACACCCCGAGTGCAATGGCGCTGTAGACGAGCACCGAGCCGGTCTCACCCTGCTGCAGCACCAACATCGCGATGACGGCGAGAATGCCCAGCGATGCCGCGATCCGAGGCGGGTCGGTGTTCCACGACCGACCGCTGAAGAGGGCAGCGAGGAGAACGATCAAGCTCACTTTGACGAACTCCGCCGGTTGTGCAGAGAAACCGAAATAGACGAACCAGCCCTTTGTTCCCTTGATCTCGGTCCCGAGCGGTGAGAGCACGGCGAGCAACAAGGCCACCGTGAGAACTGCCAGCGGAACCAGCCAGGTTCGGAGTCGCTCGTAGTCGACCATGGCGATGCCAAACATCATGGCCATGCCGACGGCAAAGAATCCCAGTTGTTTCCCGGCGAGGCCCAGCCCGACGCCTTCGCTTCGCGATGCGCTGTAGATCGCAAGCGAGCCGACCGCGACGAGGCCGGAAACCAGCAAGACCAGTGACCAATCGAGGTTGGCCAATCTCGATCGTTCACCGCTGGTCGAGATCGGGCGCCGCGGGGCTGCGAAGGCGGTCATGAGTCGCTCGCCGGGGGATCCGAGATATCAGTCGGCTCCGCTGATGTGGTTGTCTCAGCCGCCGCCGTCGTCGTCGAGCTCTCGCCTTCGGTTGACGGTGCCGTTGTCTCAGACGTCACCGCAGCGGAGGTCTCGGTGGTTTCCGGGGTGGTAGTTGTCGTTGTTGTCGGCGGGTCGGTCGGTCTGGGCGCGCCCGCATCGGGCGGCGGGTCGGCGGCCACCGGCGCGTCAGTGAACTGCTCAGGGTCGATGAAGACCTCGGGAAGAGCGAATGACAGGTCGAAATCGGTGAGACCGACGACGTCGAGGTTTCGGTCCTCTGCAAGCGGGGCGACAGGCGTCGGAGTGATGCCGAACAGCATCTCGTAGAACCTGCGGACCGCAGGAGCGGCTGCGTCGCCACCGAAGCCGGCTTGTTCCAGGATGGCGACGACGGCGTACTCGGGGTTCGGAAACGGTGCGTAGGAAGCAAACAGCGCAAAATCGGCCTTGCGAACGACCTGGGCTGTTCCTGTTTTGCCGATCACCCGGAAATTGGCGTGGGGGTAGCCGCTGAAAGCTTGGACAGCGGTTCCCCGACCGGTGCCGAGGGACGGGTCGACAACGGCCGCCATGCCTTCATTCAGTGCCGCCAGGTGGGCGGGATCGAGCGGGTCGTCGGCAACGACCAACGGCTCAATCGCGGTGACGGTGCCGTCTGGACTGGTGATCGATGCAACGAGCCGCGGTTGGTAGCGGGTCCCGCCGTTGGCCAGCATGGCGTAGGAGTTCGCCAACTGGAGGGGCGAGGCCTGTACTTCACCCTGCCCAATGGCGATGTTCGTGTTGTCGCCCGGATACCACCGAGCGTCTTCGCCCCACGTCTCGATTCGCTGTTCCGGCGTCGGCATGAGGCCAGAGGTCTGCGAGGGGAGATCGATGTCGGGACGAAGTCCGAAGCCGAATCGCTCGGCGACGTCTTGAATGGCAGTGCGACCATAGGTGTCCTGCTGGACCCAGAAGAGTTCACCCAGGGAGTAGAAGTATGTATCGCTCGACCGTTCGATCGCTTCCCGCAGTTGGACGGGGCCGAGGACTGCGCCGCCGGCATTTCGTTTCGTACAGCCGGCGTCACGGTCATCGGGATCGATACACGAGGTGAGGGTGTAGACACCTTCGTCGTTCCACGTCGTGAACTCGTCCCGAGCACCTGTCTCGAGCCCAGCGATGGCCGTGAACGGCTTGAACGTCGATCCGGGGGGATAGGTGTTGCGGACGGCGCGGTCGAGCAGCGGGAGATCGGAGCGCTCGGAGAGCTCGGTCCACAAGCCGTTGCTGATTCCGAAGATGAAGTCTCGAGGATCAAAGGTTGGCGCTGATGCCATGGCAACGACCGAACCGTCGACGTTGATGGCCACCAGCGATCCCCCGTCGGCAACTTGGGGAAGCGCGTTGTCGCCCTTTGGCTCCCTCTCCCTTGCATTGGCCAACTCATCGATCAGAATCTGCTCTGCTGCGTACTGGAGATCGATGTCGAGCGAGAGTGTCACGTCGCTGCCGGGAACCGCTTCTTGAACGACCTCGATCGTCCGTACGACGCGATTCTGCGCGTCGACCTCGACGCGCCGGAGTTCCGGTGTGCCTCGGAGCACGTCTTCGTAGGTCTGCTCGAGCCCGGCGATGCCGAGCTGGTCGCCTGGGAAGTAGACCTTGTCGGACTCCAGGTTGAGCAAATCGGCGCGTTCCTGGTCGCGGACCGTGCCCGTGTAGCCGATGATGTGGGCGCCGATCGAGCCGTACGGGTAGGTCCGAACCCAGCGGCGTTCGACATCGACGCCAGCCAAATCGGCCTCGGCGATTCGCACCCAGAGCTCCTCACCGACGTCGTCGGCGATCACGGTTGGCTTGACTGCAGCGTCGATCGCTCGCTGGTATTGGCTGTCGATTCGACTCGCCTTCACCTTGATACCTGCTGTGCTCAGCTCCATCGCGACATCCTCGAACACTTCGGTTCGACGATCGGCCTCGAGTTCGCGAAGGGTCGTCCAGTCGATTGTCACGACCAACGATTGACGACGGCCGGCGAGAGTTCGTCCGTCACGGTCGATGATCTGTCCCCGAGGGGCCTCGGCGTAGACCTCCCGCACTCGGTTGCCCGCGACTTCGGCCTCGAAGGTTTCCGGGGTCATTACCTGGAGGAAGTAGAGCCGGCCCCCGAGCGCGGCGAACATCGCAACGGCAACGACCGCCAAGACACCCAGACGACGACCTGCCAGTTCGGAGGTCATTCCGCCCTCACCAGATCCCCTCGCGGCGTTCGGTTACCCGGGCTGCTCGGGACGAGCGTCGCCGTCAGAGGACCGAATGCTCCAAGCAAGACGCCACCAACAATCGCAGCCAACCCGATGTCGATGAGCGAGTCGTTTCCGAATGCCGGAGGGCGTTGCCCGAAGACGGCTGCCGTTGTCCATGTCGCAGCGGTGACGAGCAGGACGGCCAGCGTTCCCTGGGCCACGCGAAACCCTGGTCCTACCTGAAGCATGCGGGCACCGTTGTTTGCCAGCGCCCAACCGGCCAGGCAAAAGATCAACGCGTGGAGCCCGAACGGCCCGAATCGGAAGAGATCGACGACGAGCCCAATGACGAAGCCAAGCTTCGTGGCATCGCGGATGTCGACGGTCAGCCCGACGCTCACCACGAGCAACAGAAGGAGATCGATCCGTACCCGGCCCCCGATCCAGAACTGATCGAAGACTCCGACCTGCATCACGCTCAGCCCCGCCAGCAGAGCGATCGTCTGAGGCCATCGAATCCCGCTGGTCATGAGGGAGGCTCCGTGAGTAACACCGTCACGAACACGAGCGTCTCGAGGTCGACGAACGGTTCGAGCGTCGCTACCTGGGATGCATCATCGAATCGGAAGACGCCGACCGGAATGTCCGGCGGGAAACGCTCGGAGAACGCGTTGGTCTCGAACCGCTCGCCGTCGAAGACCTCGGACAATCCCTGGGCTTGGATCTCGACGCGAAGCGGACGGTCATTTCCATCTCCACTCGCCACTGCGGTTTCACCGCTGGCTACGCCACTGACGCCGACGTCGAAGCGCGGATCGGACACAAGACGCAGTGTGGAGCGGTGGTCGCCGTAGACATCGAGGACTTGGCCGACGAGTCCGCTGCCGACGACGACCGGCATACCGTCCACGACACCGTCTGCGCTGCCCCTGTCGATCTCGATGATTCGTTCGATTGCCGTGTCCCGATCGGACACGATCTTCGCCGTGAGGCGGGGCACAACATCATCGAGCGGCAGTCCGGTCGCTTCTTTCAGGGCTGCAAAGTCGGACTCGATGTCAGGGAGCCTGGCCACCTCACCTTCGAGTCGCGCCACATCCGCCCGCAGCCGTTCATTCTCTTCAGTGACGTCGTCGTAGTGCACGGCTCCATTCCAAGCGGCACCGACGGGTTCGACAGCTGCGGCGACCAACGATCGAAAAGGCGCCGTGGCCGCGAAGGCAGCCGAACGCGCCGAGCCGAACGGCCCGCTCCCCCGCGTGTCGACCGTCATCAGGAGGAGGGCCGTCACCATGAGAAGAATCAACAGACGACGTGTGGTCATCCCAGCACGGGCCACAGTGATCGACTAGTCGTACCGTGAGGCCGGGTAGAGGCTCTTCAGGCTGTCGTAGGCCTCGAGGTACTGGCCAGAACCGACGGCTACGGCGTGGAGTGGATTCTTGGCCATCTTGATCGGCATGCCGGTCTCTGCTTCGAGACGAGCACACATGCCGTGGAGCAAGGCGCCGCCACCGGCGATCGTGATGCCGTGTTCCATGATGTCGGCAGCGAGCTCCGGTGGTGTCTTGTCGAGCGTGACCTTGACGGCGTCGACGATGGAGCTGACCGGCTCAGCCAACGCTTCGCGGATCTCCTCGGTGGTGATCGTGATGGTCTTGGGAAGCCCGCTGACCAAGTCGCGGCCGCGAATGGCCGCTTCGAACTCTTCGGCCAACCGATAGGCCGAGCCGAGCTGAATCTTGATCTGCTCGGCGGTGCGCTCACCGAGGGCCAAGCTGTATTCCTTCTTGATGTAGCTGATGATGGCCTGATCCATGCCATCG
>CAZYLX010000250.1:0-5451 GCA_964648595.1 uncultured Acidimicrobiaceae bacterium | reverse complement strand
CGACGACTGGCTCAGTGACCGTTCGAGCGATCTCGAGAAAGCAAGCCAGGCCTCCCTTCATGTCGGTTGAGCCGACACCCCAGAGCGTGTCGTTCTCGATCCGGGCTCGGCCGTTCGTCCCACCGACGATGTCGCTTGCCTCGACGACGGGGACGGTGTCGGTGTGACCGACCAGCAGCAGCCGCTGCGAACGACCGAGTTGGGTCCGGGCCACCAAGTTGTCGCCGAGACGCTCGACATGTAGATGCTCGAGCGAATGGAGCTCCGACTCCAGCCAGTCAACAAACGGACCCTCCTCGAACGAGACCGATGTGTGATCGACGAGTTCAGCGGTGAGAGCAAGGAGGTCCGTCACGGCCGACACGGTATCGGGGTCGCGTCAACCGTCCGGAAGGCGAGAACTAGTCTCATTTGATGCATCAGGTACGCCGTTCGGCGGTCCGAATCGCGATCGGTCTGGCCGTGATGGCCGCCGCCCTCGTGGCCTCCCCTCCGTCGGCAGGAGCCGGAGAGCTGATCGGCGGCCGTTTCCCGACCGAGGAGACGTTTGTCGACCAGACCTACCGCGACCTGCTTGGCCGAGGCCCCGATGCCGGAGGCTTGGCGTTCTGGGCGAATGAAATCAGGGGTGGGCTGGCCCCGGAGGGCTTCGTCGAGCAGCTCCTCCTCTCCCCCGAATTCGGCGGAACGATCGCCCCAGTTGTTCGTCTCTATTCCTCGGTGTTCGGACGCCTGCCAGACGAGGGCGGTCTGCGTTTCTGGGTCGGCGAGCGCCGATCCGGCGACTCACTCGAGCGATTGACCCAGCGGTTCATCGCCGGAGCTGAGTTCGAAGAACTCACCGCAGCAGCAACTACCGAGGAAGTGGTCGCCGCGGTCTACGGCCGCTCCCTCGGGCGCACACCAGACGCCGGAGGTCTCGCCTTCTGGACCGACGGCATCAACGACGGAACATTCACGTTGGAGCGCTTCATCGTCGAGGTCTCCGAATCGCCGGAGCATCGCGAGCTCAGCGACAGTTCGGTCCTTGCGGTCCTGGTGTACCTCGGGCTTCAACAGCGGACGCCAGAACCGGGCGGCTTCGCCTTCTGGACTGGGCAGCTGGACGCCGGCCTGCCGTTGAGCACCTTTGTCGCCAACGTCCTCACCCTGCCCGAGTATCAATCCCGCTTCGCAGTCGCTCCGACCCTCTCCGCCACCGTTGTCGCCGAAGGCCTGACGGTTCCTTGGGACGTGGAGTCGCTGCCCGATGGCTCGGTGCTGGCAACGACCCGTTCCGGTGGCCTCGTCCTGCTGCCGCCCGGCGGGGCCGCACAAGGGATCACGCTCGAGCTCGACGACTTCTGGGCAAACGGTGAAACCGGACTGATGGGGCTCGCCGTCGACCCCGACTTCGCGGACAACCAGCGCATCTACACCTGTCAAGGACACAACAGTCCCCGCGAGATCCAAGTGATCGCATGGTCGCTCGACGTCGATCTTCGAGCTGCGACTCGCGTCGCCGATCCTCTGGTCGGGGGTCTGCCGATCACGACCGGGCGCCATGGTGGCTGTCAGCTGGAGTTCGACCGGGAGGGCCACCTCTTCATCGGCACCGGAGATTCCGCGGTCGGCACCCATCCGCAGAATCTTGGTTCCCTGGGCGGAAAGGTGCTCAGAGTCGATCCGCAGACCGGCGGGCCCGCTCCCGGCAATCCCTTCGAAACCTCGGCGAATCTGAACCAGCGACTGATCTGGACCTACGGCCACCGCAACGTCCAGGGCCTCGCTCTTCGGCCGGAAACGAACGAGATGTGGTCGCTGGAACACGGCCCATCCCGAGACGATGAGGTCAATCGTTTGGTCCAGCCAGGGGGCAACGCCGGTTGGAACCCAGTGTCCGGCTACAACGAATCGGTTGCAATGACCGACACGCGGCTTGGTGCAAACGTGTTCGGAGCAGCGTGGTCAACGGGCAGTCCAACCCTCGCAGTGAGCGGCGGCGACTGGACCAATCACCCGAGCTGGGGCGCATGGAACAACGCCCTCGGGATGGCGGCGCTCAAGAACCAGACGCTCCGCCTGCTCTTCTTCAACGACGAGGGCCTCTACCTCGGCCAGCGGGTCATCATCGACGGCGAGTTCGGCCGACTGCGTGCCGTCCACCAAGCAGCAGACGGGTCGCTCTACATCACCACCAGCACCGGCAACGATCGCATCATCCGGGTCACCCCGACGCTCTCCGACTGACGTATTGCGCAACGTGGGCCGGAGACCGCCGCCGTGCGGCAACATTTTGGCCTACGTTGGCGTCGGTCCGCGGATGGTTTGGTCAGCGGAGACCGAGGCGGTGTGCGGCCAGCCGCAACTTGCCGTCCGGCTGCACGAGTGCCACCCGAATGTGACCAGCTCCCTGTTCGCCGTAGAACTCGCCAGGGCTGACCAGCACGCCGGCTTCCTTTGCCAGTAGCTCCGTGAGAGCCCACGCGTCGCCATCGGGTGCGGGGGCCCAGAGGTAGAAGCCACCCTTTGGCATCGCTGCCTCAACTCCAACCGCGGCCAACATCTCGATCCCGAGGCCAAGCCTGCGCTGGTAGCGATCGGCCTGTTCGACGACGTGGGCCTGGTCGCTGAATGCGGCTACCGCAGCAGCCTGCACCGGCCCGGGAGGCATGAAACCTGCGTGCTTTCGAACCTCGCCCAGGTAGTGGGTGAGTTCGGCATCGCCGGCGAAGAAACCGGCTCGGGCTCCGGCCAGATTCGACCGCTTCGACAGCGAGTGCACGGCGATCACGCCGTCGGTCCCGTGCTCGAGGATGGAGTGGGGTGAGCCTTCCCACGTGAACTCGATGTAGCACTCGTCGCTGAAGACGGGGACCCCGTTGGCCCTCCCCCACGCAGCAGCCGCTCCGAGATCGTCCATTCCGCCCGCTGGATTTCCCGGTGTGTTCACCCAGAGGCACAACGCTCGGGCCGCATCAGCGGGATCGATGGCAGAGAGGTCGATGCGCCACTGATCATCGACAGGCACGGGCACGGCTCGGCAGTTCGCCAGTCGTGCACCCATGGCGTAACTCGGATAGCTGACCGCTGGGTAGAGAACGGTGTCGAGATCGGGCCGGCGGAGACGGAGCCAATGGGGCACACCGGCGACGACCTCTTTCGAGCCGATCGTTGCCCGGACGTCGGCTGCGGTGATCGAGGTGTCGACGATGTGATTGAGCCAGGCTGCTGCTGCTTCGCGAAATTCTGGGGTTCCGATCGAGGGTGGGTAGCCCCGCTCGGCGTTCGACGAGCTGAGCGCATCGATGACCGACAATGGTGGCGGGTCGAACGGGGTGCCGATCGAGAGGTCGATGACACCACCTTCGTGCTCGGCGGCGATCGCCTTGATCGGATCAAGCCGATCGTACGGATACGGCGGCGGAACAAACGCCTCCCGAACCCCGGGTTCCTGACCCTCAGTTTCGCGGTCCTCAGCCCCCGGTTGAACCGTCATGATGGATCTCTTTCTGTCACATCGCCCTCGGTGACATCGCTTGCGGTCACATCGTCCTCGGGGAGGTGGCTCTCGGTGACATCGCTTTCGGTGAGGTCGTTCCCGCTGACGTCTGCGTCGAGCCGATCGACCTCGGGCACGCGGCGTTCGATGAAGTCGCCGAGTCGTTTCGCCGAGGCATCTTCCAGGCGAGCGATGATCCGCATGCCATCGTCCTCCGATGTCTCGGTCACGACCTCACCCTCGCGGTGAGCGGCGGCCAACATGTCGCCCCGAGACCACGGAACGAAGAGCTCGTACATCGTGGTCTGTTCGCGAAGCTTGGCGGCGATCGCCTGGAAGAGCTCATCACTGCCTTCACCGGTGTGGGCCGAGATCGCTACCGAGCCGGGGTGTTGCCGAGCGAGACGATGGGCCGCCCCCGGGTGGCCGTCACTGTCGAGGCCATCGGCCTTGTTGAACACGAGGAGCTCAGCCACCTCCTCGGCATCGATCTCAGACAGGACCTGACGTACCGCATCGATGTTCCCCTGGGGGTCGATGGCGGTTCCGTCGACGACGTGAATCAGCAGGTCGGCGTCGCCAGCCACCTCGAGCGTGGACTTGAACGACTCGACGAGCTGATGAGGAAGCTTGCGAACGAACCCGACGGTGTCAGTGAACAGAACCCGCTCCCCGCCCGGGAGCTGGGTCTTGCGCGTGGTGGGGTCAACGGTTGCGAAGAGACGATCCTCGGTCTTGACCTCGGAGCCCGTCAGGCGATTCAGGAGTGTCGACTTGCCTGCGTTCGTGTAGCCAACAATCGAAATCGTTCGATAGGGGGAGCGGTGCCGGGCCTTGCGCTGGTTCGCTCGGCGAGCCGAGATGCCGACGAGATCTCGTTCGAGCTTGTGCATGCGGCGAACAAGACGGCGCCGGTCGACCTCGAGCTGGGTCTCACCCGGGCCCCGTGTTCCGATGCCGCCGCCCTGCTGGCTGAAGTTCTTCTTGCCTCGCAGCCGCGGCAGGCGGTACCGCAGCTGCGCCAATTCAACCTGGGTCTTGCCCTCGGTGGAGGTGGCGTGCTGGGCGAAGATGTCGAGGATCACCGCGGTGCGGTCGAGCGCTGTGCGATCAAGAATTCCTTCGAGGTTGTACTGCTGGGCCGGGCTGAGTTCATCGTCGAAGACGACGGTGTCTGCATCGATGGCAACCGCTGCCTCTTTGATCTCGGTGGCCTTCCCCTTGCCAACGAACGTGGCGGGGTCGGGCCGGTCCCGTCGCTGGGTGAGCCGATCGATGGCGTCAGCGCCTGCCGTGTCAACCAAGAGAGCGAGTTCGTCGAGCGATGCTTCAGTCTCGAGTTGGGATTGACCACCAAGGGTCATGCCGACGAGGACGATCCGCTCCCGGAAGCTGCGATCGAGGAAGCCGGCCTCATCATCAAACGCGTCACGGCCAAAATCTTCGAGACCGCCGCGGTGTGTGCCGATACCGTCGACCACCAGTTCAGCGCCGACACGATCTCCGAGCTGTGATCCCCAGTCGTCGTCGTTCCAGTTGTCGCTCTCAAACACGACACCATCGTCGCTCACACCACCGTCAGTCACGTTGTCGTCGGGCGTGTTGTCGCCAGAAGTGTTGTCGTCGTGGCGATTCGTCACGCTTGCTCCCGCATGTCGGCGTCGAGGGTGACCGTTGCGACATATTCGGCCGGTCCGGTGAGTAGCACCGTCGGCCGGTCGCCTTCGACGATCTCGACCTGCGCAGAACCACCGGGCATCACGACCTGCACCGACGCTTCGGTCAGTCCCCAGGTGTGCGCGGCCCATGCGGCGACACATGCTCCGGAACCACAGGCCTCGGTGTACCCAGCTCCTCGTTCCCAGACGAACAGCCGGATGTTGGTGGGATCGACGATGTCGATCAGGTGCACGTTCACGCCATTCGGGAACTCGGATTCGATTGCCGGACCCACCACGGTGATGTCGTAG
>CAZYLX010000249.1:0-5500 GCA_964648595.1 uncultured Acidimicrobiaceae bacterium | reverse complement strand
GTGAGACCGGCGCCGACGCCATCTCCCACGGAGCGACCGGCAAGGGCAACGACCAGGTGCGCTTCGAGCTCGGGGCCTACGCTCTCGAGCCGGGCATCAAGGTGATCGCACCGTGGCGCGAGTGGGATCTCATGAGTCGTGAGAAGCTCATGGCCTACGCCGCCGAACGGAACATCCCGATCGAACAGAAGCGAGGCACGAAGAGCCCCTTCTCGATGGACGCCAACCTCCTGCACATCTCCTACGAAGGCGGTCCGCTCGAGAACCCCTGGACCGAGCCGCCCAGTGAGATGTGGCGTTGGTCGGTCAGCCCCGAGGGCGCGCCGAACGAAGCGACGTACGTCGACTTGACCTTCGCAGCCGGTGACATCGTTGCCATCGACGGCGTGTCGATGACACCGGCCGAGGTGTTGACCAAGCTGAATGAGGTCGGCGGAGCAAACGGCGTAGGCCGGCTCGACATCGTCGAGAATCGCTACGTCGGGATCAAGAGCCGCGGCGCCTACGAAACCCCGGGGGGCACGATCATGCTCAAAGCCCATCGCGGCATCGAAAGCATCACCCTCGACCGCGAGGTCGCCCACCAGAAGGATGCGCTCATGCCTCGGTATGCCGAGCTCATCTACAACGGTTACTGGTTCAGCCCCGAGCGACAGATGCTTCAGCAGGCCATCGACTGGAGCCAGCAATTCGTCAATGGCGTGGTGCGGGTCAAGCTCTACAAAGGCAGTGTCGATGTGGTCGGCCGCAAGAGCGACGACAGTCTGTTCGACGAGCGAATCGCCACGTTCGAGGATGACGACGGGGCCTACAACCAGGCCGATGCCGAAGGCTTCATCAAGCTCAATGCGCTGCGGCTGCGGACCATCTCCGCGAAGCGGGGAACGGGCGCCGTCGGTCTGGAAGCGGCGCCCGGTCTCGATTCTGACGCACGCTGATGGCGGGTGAACTCTGGGAGGGGCGTTTCGAGGGGAGTCCGAGCGAGGCGCTGCAAGCGCTGAACGACAGTTTCCCATTCGACCGGCGCATGTACCGCCAGGACATCGCCGGTTCACGAGCCCATGTGGTGATGCTTGCCGACGTCGGCCTGATCACCGCCGACGAACGCGACGAGCTGGTCGCTGGTCTCACGTCGGTCGAAACCGAGATGGCATCCGGCGTCTTCGAGCCGATTTCCTCCGACGAGGACATCCACACGGCCGTCGAACGTCGAGTCACCGAGTTGGTCGGGCCTGTTGGTGGCAAGATCCATACCGGGCGGAGCCGCAATGACCAGGTCGCGCTCGACGTCCGTATGTGGACGAGGGCAGAAATCACCGATGGCATCGTCCCGAAGCTGCTCTCATTCCAAGCGACTCTGCTCGCCCACGCCCACGCTGCGGGCGACGCCTACCTGCCCGGCTACACCCATCTCCAGCAAGCACAACCCGTCGCGCTCTCTCACCATCTGCTCGCTCACTTCTGGGCCCTGAGTCGGGATGTCGACCGCCTTCTCGCCACGGTCGACCGTCTTGATGTCTCGCCCCTCGGCGCCGGGGCGCTTGCCGGGTCGTCGCTGCCCCTCGATCCGGCGCAGACCGCGGCGGCTCTCGGCTTCTCGAAGCCATTCGACAACTCGCTCGATGCCGTCAGCGACCGCGACTATGTCGCCGAGACGCTGTTCGACCTCGCAATGCTCGGGATCCATCTGTCTCGCATCGGAGAGGAACTCATTCTCTGGGCATCGACCGAGTTCGGCTTCGTGTCGCTCGACGACGCATTCTCGACCGGCTCGTCGATGATGCCCCAGAAGAAGAACCCGGACATCGCAGAACTGGCACGGGGCAAGGCGGGTCGGCTGGTCGGTCACCTGACCGGCTTCCTCACCACGCTCAAGGGCCTCCCGCTGACGTACAACAAGGACATGCAGGAAGACAAGGAGCCGCTCTTCGACGCCTGCGACACCATCCAGCTCACACTCCTCGCCCTCGACGGCATGGTGTCCACACTCGTCTTCAACACCCAAGCCATGGCCGCGCAAGCCGATTCGCCCTACTCGGCAGCAACCGATCTCGCAGACCACCTGGTACGCGGCGGCATGCCGTTTCGAGAAGCGCACGGTGTCGTCGGTGCGCTGGTGCGGGCCGCCCTCGCCGGTGAAGGCGCTCTTGTCGACCTCGTGACCGCCAGCCCCGACCTCGGGGCTGAGGCCGCCGGTCTGCTCGCACCCGGTGCGTCGGTACGCCAGCGCACATCGCCGGGCGGTGGAGCGCCGGAGGCGGTTGTCGCACAGTTGGCACGAGCCGACGAGCGATTGCGACTCGACCAGGAACGAGCCCGCGAGTAGTCCGACCCTCGGTCCGTTGTTCACCTCCAGTGGCTCGGGCCGAAGTGGGTCTTTCGGGTACAGCATGTGGGCCGAACAGCTCAGGTTCTGACGGGGGCCGCCGATGACATGAAGGTGTCTCGTCGTCGCCTGTTGATCGCTGTTGTGGTGGGGGTGCTGCTGTGGCAGACCCCCGCGCTCGCCAGCTTGTCGATCACTGACCGGCAGCAGGCAGCCACCGAACTCACAACCGGCCCGCAGTTCTTCGCGTTCGATACGGGTCAGCCGGTACTCGTCGGCGCCCCGACGGCATGGGCCGACTTCACGTTCGAAGGTCTTGTCGTCGATGAAGAGAGCGGTTCGCTCGTGCTCGGCCGTGCCGGTGACGTCGCTCCGACGAGCGATCCCTGGCATTCGGCCGGATCGTCGAGCCGGGCGTGCGAGGCCGCACAAGCAACCGGTGTGCGGGCATTGACCTTCGATATGGACCGAGAGATCGAGGCAGGACGACTCCGTTCGGATTTGGCCGATATCCGGGTCTACGACTTGGCCGGCGCTGCTGCTCCCTTCCGGATCGTGCTACCGACCGATGAAGACGCGGGTTCGGTGGTCGTTGTGACCGAACTCGATGTGCCGGTTTGTGTCTACTGGGGTGATTCCGAAGCCGCCTCGCAGTCTGATCCTTCTGTGCAGGGTCCGGTGCTTCCCGACGGCGGTTGGTCCTGGCAGGTCTGGGAAGATGTCGGCGACGGGCTCTCGCTCGATCTCGTTGACTGGTCGACCCCGAGCGCGACGGGCGTGGTGCCGAGCGGATCGTCACCTGCTGATGTCTGCAACCAGTGCGCCAACGAACTCGTCGGGTTTGTCACCCCTGCAGTGTCTGGTGATTATCGTTTCTTCTTGTCGGCCGACGACGTCGGTCGGCTCGAGCTCGCTCCGGCCGAGGATGCCACCGCATTTGCAACCATCGTCGAGCTCTCGTCAGCAACACCTGCCGGAGACTTCAGCGATCCGAGTCAGGTCTCAGCCCCTGTGTCGCTAGTGGCGGATCAGCCGTACGCAATCCGAGCGAGGTCAAAGGATCTGGAATTCGACGACCATCTCGAAATCGCCTGGGCCCTCGACGGCGAGCAACCGGAAACCCTTGCAGCCGAGGAGATCAGCGATACGACAGCCGTTGCCGGCAATCTGACACACCATCGATTCGACCTTGTGGCGACGACCGACCTCTCGGGGCCCCCGGCCTCGTCGTCCCGCATCGAGTCGTCCCAGAACACATTCGAAACATGCGACGTCTGCGCTCACTCGCTAGCTGGCTACGTCGTTGTCGCCGACGCTGGGTCGTACCGCTTCTGGATCTCGAGCGATGACGAAGGATCGCTGTACCTGGCAACCAACGGTGACCCCGGCGCAGCCACCCGCGTGGCGTGGCTCACCAACTTCACCGAACCGAACAACTGGACTGCCGATCCGACTCAGGGGTCGGGCACCATCGAGCTTGCAGCGGGACAGACGATCTGGATCGAAGCGGTCAGTCGCGACCGAGGAGGTCCCGACCATCTGCAAGTCGCTTGGAGTCGGGTCGACACGGATCCGGCGACCGACCCCGCCCTGATTCCGTCTGCCGAGCTGAGCCAGAATCCACCGACGCCCGCCCCGCTTCCGACCTTTACCTTGGGCCCGGTTGAAGGCCAGCAGGCGACGCAGGGCTCGTTCCAGTCGTCGGCGATCGACACCACGACCGGTGGCTCGAACGTCTTCGGTTCGCTCATCCTCAACCGGTCCGGCGTTGACGCCGCCGACGCTGTGACCGTCCAGATGCAGTTCTCCGATGACCCAGCCGGCCCCTGGTCCGACCCGATTGTCGTCGTCGAAGGTCGACCAGCGCCGCTCTCGGCCGACGGCCTGCGCTACGTGCGGGCCAGCGGCTCGATCAGCTCGGGCGACACGGCACTGTCCAGCTTCGGTCTCGAGCGAGATCTCCGGGAGGCGACTGCCGTCGACGCAACGACCACGGTCTCGGTGCCGGGTGTCGGTGACCACACCCTGTTACGGGTCAGAGGGGCAATCGGCCTGCCGGCGTCGGCGGCGCTGAGTGCCACCTCTACTGCTGGCATCAGCTCTTGGTTGAGTGGGGCAATCGACCCCATTCGCGTCGAGACGCTCGGGTTCGATGGCACCGCGTCCCACCACATCGGGATCACCGTCGACGCTGGGGTCGGACCGACCTCGACAACGATGCGTTGGACCGCCGACGATGGCCAAGGTGTGACCGTGGTTCACGATCTCGTGATCGTTGTCGAAGGGGCCTGAGGATCAGGTCGCTGATCGTCCCAGACTCGGTCTGTGATCGACTTCGAACAGGATGCGCCGACGGTGGCGCCCCTTCTGCTGGGCTGGGAGATCGAGGGGATCAGCGCTCGTGGCCGCATCGTCGAAGTCGAGGCATACGAGCCTGACGATCCAGCCTCGCATTCGTTCAACGGGCGAACGTCGAGAAACGACACCATGTTCGGCCCGGCTGGGCTGTTGTACGTGTATCTGATCTACGGCATGCACTGGTGTGCGAACGTCGTGGTCGGCCCGCCGGGGCGAGGGAGTGCCGTGTTGATTCGCGCCATCGAACCGATCAGCGGCGAGGAGCAGATGTCTGAACGCAGGGGAATCGGTGCCAACGCCGCGCTCGGATCCGGGCCAGGGAAGCTCTGTCAGGCGCTCGGAATCAGCGGCGATCACGACGGAGTAGATCTTCTCGAGCCGACGTCGGCCATTCAGATGCACGCACCGTTGGGCACCAACGCTGAGAGAAGGTTGATTGTCGACGGACCCCGCATCGGGATCTCGAAGGCGACGGACCGGCACTGGAGATTCGGATACTCCGATTCCCCGTGTCTGAGTCGTCGGTTTCCGAAGCCGTAGCCGGTCAACACCCCCACCACGGCACCCGGTACCGTGCCGTGGTGCAGAACACCGAGGCTCTGACAACCGAACTGGCGAAGGCGGTCCACGTTGTCGCTTCGGCCACGGTCGACTCCGATGATCAGGTCCGGCTCCAGCAGCAGATCCTCGAGTTCTGCCGGAACCACCCCGACGCGCTGTATCGGTCCTGCCTCGACGGGCACCTGACCGGGTCCGCCCTGGTGGTCGATCCTTCGCGTGCCGCCACGTTGCTGATCCATCACGTGAAGCTCGATC
>CAZYLX010000248.1:0-5532 GCA_964648595.1 uncultured Acidimicrobiaceae bacterium | reverse complement strand
CACTCAGGTACTGGGTGACGGCCTGCCGGTACATCACGTCCGTTCCCGAGAGCTCGTTCACCACACCGTTTCTGGCCAGCAGCTCGCCGACGAACCGATCGGCGGGCGAAACGAACTTGAAAGAGTCGAGGTTGCCGACGACCCCGAAGGAGTTCACGCCGACGGCCTGACCGGCAAAGTTCACGGTTGGACCGCCACTCATCCCACTGTCAATCGTCGAGCTGACCTCGAACACCTGGTAGCCGCCGAAGCTGGTGGTTGACACCGCGCTGATACGGCCGTCCTGGATGCTCGGTGATTGTGTCTGCCCAGCCGTCACCGCGCCCACCGCCCCGGGATAGCCGAGTGAGAGGATCTCCGAACCGATTGCCGGAGTGCCAGCGGCGATCTCGATCACGGGAATCGGGGCCGACGCCAGGGAGCCCGGGTCCTGGATGCTGATCAGCGCGACGTCGCCCTGGTCGATCGGAATGTTGTCGACCAGCCGAGCCGTCGATGTGCCGGCCTGACCCTGGAGTCCCGACTGGACGACGCCGTAGCTGGCGAAGATCTCCCGTTCGGGCGTTGAGTTGGCCGAATCACCCTCGATGTCCCACGTCGTCAGTCCGATGTTCTGGATCTCGGCTCGCGTCAGGCCTGGATAGAGACCAACGCCGAGGGCCCAGTCGGTCGCCGGTCCCACGATGATGTCGTAGGGAACGGTTCCGGCCTGCACATCGACTTGGATGCAGTGTGAGGCGGTGACGAGGTGGTTGGCGGCGACGCCCCAGCCCGTGCATTGGGCGATGACCTCAAACGGGAATCCATCGTTGAGGTAGATGCCCATCTGTGGTTCTCGGACGTAGACCCGGAAATACACCTCCAGATACACCAACGACGCGTCGGCCACCGCCGACCCGTATGTTGCCGAGGGCTGATCCGGAGCCAGTGGAAGGTCGGATTCCTGGGCCGAGGCCAAGGCCGCGCCGCCGAAGGTTGCGCCCACCAGGCACATCGCCATCAAGACTCCGAGAAGAGAACGTCGGACAAACATGACTCCTCCATTTCATCGTTGCAAGGGCAACGTATGAGCGGTGGACGGGCGCCAACAGAGCACTAAGTCACCCCGATTCAGGCGGTTCTGCGCGGCCCATCTAGCGTGCCGCCGACCAGACTCCGGAGACCATCGATCTCGGAGAACTTGGTCATCGCGGGCCCGACGCAGCGGTCAGAATGCTTCGGACTGGTCGCGTCTGAGCGATCGGCCTCGTGTTCACCGAACTCCCTGTCGAACTGATCGTCGGGGCATCATCGGGTCTCGCCCCGGAATGAAAGGTTCCGGTCGAGACATCCCAAGCAGTCTGCTCCGACTCGAACCGGCTAGAGCTCAGCCCACTCGCAATTGCCCCATTGCTCACGAAGCTTGTACTTCTGGATCTTGCCCGAGCCTGTCATTGGGAAGTCGGTGGCCTCGAACCAATGCTTGGGTGTCTTGTGCGGCGCCAGGTGTTCACGCAGATAGTTGAACAGCTCGGCCTTGTTCAGGTCCGAACCTGGCGTTGGGCGAATGAACGCTGCCACGGACTCGCCCAATCGCTCGTCGGGGAGGCCGACCACCGCAACTTCGCCGACCGATTCGTGACCGAAAAGGAGTTCCTCGATCTCCTTCGGGTACACGTTCTCACCGCCGCGAATGATCATGTCCTTCAAACGGCCCTCGATCGAGCAGTAGCCGGCATCGTTCATGGCAGCGAGGTCACCGGTGTGCAGCCATCCCTCGTCGTCGATGGCCTCAGCGGTCTGGTCGGGCATGTCGAAATAGCCATGCATCACGTGATAGCCCCGCGTGACGAGCTCGCCGACCTCACCGATTGGAAGGGTCTCACCGGTCTCGGCATCGATGATGCGGATCTCGCAATGAGGCATCGGGGCTCCGATCGTTGTGGCTTTCAGAAGCATCGAGTCGTTTGGCGATGTCATGGTGGCGACCGGTGAGCATTCGGTCTGCCCGAACACAATCGTGAACGGAGCGCCGAGGCGATCCTCGAAGGTCCGAACGAGATGTTCGGGCACGAGGGAACCGCCTGAACACAGCCCCTTGAGTGAGGAAAGATCAGTCGCTTCGAAGCGTTCGTTCTCCAGCATGGAGATCAACATCGTCGGCACGCCGAGCATGGCGTTGGAGCCGTAGGTCTCGAGGAGTTCGAGAACCAAGCCGGGCTCGAACGTCTCGACCAGAACATGGGTGCAACGAAGTGATGTGCAACCGAGCACGGTCATCGCACTCCCAGCAGTATGGAAGAGAGGCATCGGGCCGACGATCACATCGCCATCGGCGATGCCGAGCCGATCGAGATAGTGCGTCGCGTTGTTCACCAAGCCGCGGTGGTGAAGTAGTGCGCCTTTCGGGAATCCGGTCGTTCCGGACGTGTACTGGATCATCACGGAGTCGAGTGGATTCGTCGCAGGAAGAGCGGCATCGTTGGCCTTCCCCGATTCGACGAGATCCTCCCACTCCGCAAAGCGAATGATCTCCTCGAGATCAGGGCATTCGGAGTGGACGGTCTTGGCAATGTCGAGCATTGGGTTACCGCGGTACGAATCGACGCACACGAGGGCGCGTGCCTTCGATTGGGTCAACACGTACCGCAACTCGACTGCTTGGTACGCGGGGTTGACGGTCACGATCACCATGCCGGCCAAAGCGATGCCGAACTCGAGAATCACCCACTCGGGAACGTTCTGCGCCCACACGGCGATGTGACTGCCAGGTCTGAAACGGGCCAGGAGGCCCCGAGCAACATGCTCGGATTCCTCCAGTAGCTCCTTGTAGGTCCATTGGCGACGGTCTCGGGAATCGGGGACGCCTTCGATGAGCGCAATACGGTCTGGGACCGAGTCAGCGGCGCCCCGGAGCACGCTGCCAAGGGTGACGTCTCGAAGGGGTGGTTCGCCCGGGCCAAGGGCGAGAGATCGCGAGAGTGCCATTCGCCAGTTCTACTCGACGCAAAAAGCTCGCGCTTGCGAGGAAGTCTTGCCCACCCAATGAGTGCGGACGCTTCCGCTGCGCCATGATGTCCTCTCCATCAAGCACCGGAGAGGACATCAATGAAGCAGCTCACAGGGGTGGATCTCAGCTTTTTGTTGATGGAGACGCCAAACTCGTACGGACACGTCAATGCGCTGAGCATCTATGGGCGCCCATCCCCGGACTTCGAACCGTTCGCCGTCGTGCGAGAACGACTTGGCATCATGGTCAGCCATCTCGAGCCGCTCCGGCGCAAGGTCGTGCAGGTTCCGTTCGAGCTTGATCGGCCCTACTGGGTCGAAGACGCAGATTTCGATCTGGACTTCCACGTCAGACACATCGGTCTTGCTCCACCCGGCGCCGCTGATCAGTTGGCAGAGCAGGTTGCTCGCATCGTTGGACGGAAGATGGACCGCTCACGGCCACTCTGGGAGGCATACGTCATCGAGGGTCTTGCCGACGGCCGCTGGGCGCTGCTCCAGAAGACCCATCACGCCACGATTGACGGAGCATCCGGAGTGATCATGCTCCGGATGTTCACCGACCTCGAACCGGACGCCGAATACGCTTATGAGGAACAACCGTGGGTTGGTGAGCAACCGCCGAGTAACGCTGAGATGTTGCAGCGGGCCACGAAGAATCTCGTGCTGAACCCGGTGAGAGGCATGCGCCTTTCGCTCGGAATGGTGCGCGATGCAGCAGAAGCCGCTGGAATCCAAGGTGTCAGCGACCTGGCCTCAAAGGCCCGCGATGGTCTCGGGGCGGCGGCCAAGCGAGCCAACCCGTCACCGGAAGACGAGAGCCCCCGAGCCAGCCTGCCAATCACTCCGGCTCCGTCAACGCCGTTCAACAAGTCCATCTCTGCTCATCGAAGGTTCGCCATGGGGTCGGCATCGCTGTCAAACCTCAAAGTCCTCAAGGACGCAACCGGCGGCACGTTGAATGACGTCGTGATGGCCATCTGCGCCGGTGCGCTTCGCCAGTATCTGCTTGAACATGACGCGCTGCCTGATGCTCCGTTGCGAGCGATGGTCCCGGTGTCGATCCGGACGGGTAAGGAAGCGGACCCTTGGACCAATCGCGTCTCGAGCATCGTCGCCGAGCTGCCGACCAACTGCGACGACCCCTTGGAGAGGGTGGCGTTGTGTCGGGCGGCGATGAACGAGGCGAAACGACAGTTCGACCTCGTCCCTGCCGAGGCCCTTGCCGAGGCCACGGACTACGCGTCGCCGGTGGTGGCGGCATCGGCGATCAGACTTGTTGCGAGGGCGAAGATCGCCGATCGGGTCAACACTCCCATCAACGTCGTGATCTCCAACGTGCCTGGGCCCCGAGATGCTCTCTATTTTGCTGGCGCAAAGCTCGAGGCCTACTTCCCGGTCTCGACCATCTCAGAGAGTGTCGGCCTGAACATCACCGTGCACAGCTACCAGGACCGTCTCGACTTCGGACTGATATCAGACCGAGATCTCGTCCCTGACCTCTGGCATCTGGTCGACCTCCATATCGCCGAGATTGCCCGCCTGTTCGAGGCCACTGGAGCCGACTGGGCCGTACCCCAATCGCCGCCGGCGATGCGTTTCGGCGGAGATGGCGTCGAGGCCATCCCTCCGAGTTCGGCTGCCGTCGAGGAGATGATCCAGGCCCGGGCCGCGTTCGAGGCCAAGTCAATGCGCGATGCATCGAAGCCCACGTCGACCATGGCGCAGCCCAAAAAGAAGCCGGCAAAGCGGAAAGCGCCGGCAAAGAAGCGGGCCGCCAAGAAGGCGACGACGCAGAAGCCTTGACGATCGTCATCGGCGAGCAGAAGAGGTATCGAGCGTGGCCGTCATTGATCCAGACCTACCGAGAATCGGATTCGTTGGGCTCGGCAACATGGGTGGACCCATGTGCCGCCGCCTTGTTGCTGCGGGCTACGACGTCATGGCGTTCGACTTGGATCCCGACGCGCTCGAGACAACCGTCGAAGCCGGAGCTTCCGCCGGCACGTCTTCTGTTTCGTGCGCTGAGCACGCAGATCTGCTGCTCACGTCGCTCCCCCGCCCGGATCACGTTGTCTCGGTGATGGATGGTGAGAACGGGGCCCTGGCCGCGTTGCGGCCTGGCTCGCTTTGGGTCGATCTCACGACCAACTCGAAGGAGTTGGTGTTCGACCTCGCGTCTCGTGCCCCCGAGGGCGTCGCAGTCGTCGATTCGCCAGTCACCGGGGCCGTCGATGGAGCTCGCACTGGAACCCTGACCCTCTTCATCGGCGGCGATGAAGAGCCAGTAGCAAGAGCGACCGAGGTGCTCGGTCACCTCGGCACCGTCATCGCCTGCGGGCCTCTCGGGACCGGGAATGTTGTCAAGCTCGTGACGAATCAGCTGTGGTTCATCGCCGCCGCTGCGATCGGCGAGGGCTTCGCTGTCGGAATGGCCAACGGTGTCGAGTTGGGAACGCTCTGGCATGCCATCAAAGAGAGTGTCGGCGACAGCTTCGTGGCTCGCCACGATCTGAGGTTAGTCGCAGCGTAGGACCTTTCGTT
>CAZYLX010000247.1:0-5571 GCA_964648595.1 uncultured Acidimicrobiaceae bacterium | reverse complement strand
GACAGCACAACACTGACTCGTAGAGTCAGCATGAACACTGACTCGTAGAGTCAGCATGAACACTGACTCGTAGAGTCAGAAGAGGCGGTTCTCGCTCCATTTCGGTTCGAGGCCCATGACGCTGCGCTCGTGATCGAGCAGGAATGCCTTGGTTTCCAACCCTCCGGCGAATCCGGTCAGTGAGCCATCAGCGCCCACGATGCGATGGCACGGGAGCACGATCGACAACGGGTTCCGACCGTTGGCGGCCGCAACCGCTCTTGTGGCTGTCGGGCGGTGGAGGCGTTTCGCCTGCTCGCCGTACGTTCGAGTCTTGCCGAACCCAACATCGGGCAGCGACATCCACACCTGCCGTTGGAACTCGGTGCCCTGAAGATCGAGGAGGAGCTCGAACGCGAGGCGGGTCCCTGCGAAGTATTCGTCGAGCTGGGCTTCCGCCTCATCGAGGACTGGCGTCGACCGCCGGGCCAGCTTGCCAAGCCGGACTCGATCCATCTGATCTCCTTCGCCATCTGCTGGCCACAGGATCGCTCGAAGGCCCCGGCCGCTGGCAACGAGTGAAAGCGTGCCGACGGGCGAGGTATAGCGGGAGACGGCGAGATCTGTTTCGATCGTGGTCATGAGGACTCCTTCGTACTGGCAGCGGGTTGACCGGTCGGGGCTTGATCAGTGCGGGCCTGGTCGGACCCGGTAGCGACCGTGCCATCGATCTCGGGCACCAAAGGTGCGAGGTATTCCGCCCAAAGGTGGTGCATGGCGTAGGACCTCCAGGGCCGCCAGCGAACTGCAGCGTCATCGAGCTCCGCCGATTCACTCGGGAGGCCGAGCTCTGCGGCGACTCTGCGCAACGCAAGATCGCCGCCGGCGAAGACGTCAGGATCGCCAAGCGCCTTCATAGCCACGACCGCAGTTGTCCATGGTCCGATGCCCTTCACGGCGAGGAGTTGCTCAGTCGCCAGGACCCGATCGGCCGCAGGCGAGAGGTCGACGGCGCCGTCGGCAATCGCCTGGCCAACCCGGACCAGGGTTCTGGCTCGAGACATCGGCATCCCAAGTGACTCTGGGTCGAGCGATGCCCAGGCCAGAGCGTCTGGGAAGACGTGAGTGATTGTCCCGACCGGATGCTCCAGAGGCGTCCCATGCTCGGCAACGAGGCGCCCGCAGATCGAGCGAGCCGAGGCAACAGAGACCTGCTGGTGGATGATCGCCCGGATTGCGGCATCACAGCCGTCAACCTCGCCAGGGAGTCGGAGGCCGGGGCGTAATCGGACGAGCGGCTCCAACGATGGGTCATCGCCCAGCGCCCGATCGATGACCCCTGGGTCGCTGTCCAGGTCCAGCAAACGACGGACTCGCTGAATGGCGACCTGAAGATCGCTGATCGACTCCAACCGGAATCGAGCAAGCATGGCGGTCTCTCCGGGGCGCACGTCAACGACCGCGGGACCACCGGGCAGGAGCATCGAGCGCCGATAGCTCGGTACGCCTTCCGCGTCTCGTTCGACGGCCTCGATGCCGGCCACAGCGTGCAGCTCCAACCAGGCAAACAAATAGCCGACGTGGAGTGGAGGGCGGAACGGCAGCCGAACCTCGATCCACTCTCCCGCCGGTCGACGCCCTGAACGCTTCGCACGAAGCTGGGTTGGCGTCGTTGCGAACACGGCCCTCACGGTGTCATTGAATTGACGGACGCTCTCGAACCCAGCAGCGAATGCGACGTCGGTGAACGGAAGGTCGGTGGTCTCGATGAGGACTCTCGCGGCGCGAGCCCGCCTCGCCCGAGCGAGCCCGACCGGGGTTGCCCCGAGAGACGACGTCATCAGTCGGTGAAGATGGCGTGAGCTCACATCGAGAGAGCGGGCAAGCCCATCGACTCCGCAACGATCGACGACCCCATCGTCGATGGCACGGACCGCTCGAGCCACAAGATCGTCGCGCCAGTTCCACTGTGGTGAACCGGGCGTGGCGTCGGGGGCACAACGCTTGCATGCCCGGAAGCCAGCGCTTTGCGCCGCAGCGGAGGTCGAGAAGAACCGCATGTTCTTGCGCTTCGGGCGGACGGGCGTCGGGCAGCTTGGACGGCAGTAGATACCGGTCGAGGTCACACCGACCGTGACCACTCCGTCGAAGCGGGAATCGCGGCTCTCGACCGCTTCCATCCAGGCATCGCTGCCGTCGTACAGAGTGTCCATATCGACCATTGTGCCAGCGATCCATCACCAAGGCTGGCGGTTTTCGGACCTGCGAGTGACTGCCCCAGAACCGAGTGTACGGCTCCGCCATACCTGGAGTTGATCGCTGCGCTCACAACAACCGGGGGCTGAGGAGGTCGAAACTGAGGGTGAGGAACCCGGGGTTCGGAATGTCAGTCGCGGAGGACGTCGACGTCGTGGGGGTGCGATTCGCGCAGGCCGGCACCGGTGATCTTCGTCAACCTCGAACGGGTTCGGAGATCCTCGATGCTCCCCGCCCCGGCGTATCCCATGCCAGAACGAAGCCCGCCGACCAACTGCCCGATCAGCTCCGACAGCGGTCCGGCATAACGAACTCGAGCCTCGACGCCCTCGGCAACGTGCTTGGCCTCGGTCTTCTGCGCCGTTCCGTAGCGATCAGCCGCCCGGCCCCGCATGGCGCCGGCAGAACCCATGCCTCGATAGGTCTTCCACATCGCCCCGTCGACCAATTCGAGGTCGCCCGGTGCTTCGTCACAACCAGCGAGGGCGTTGCCCAACATGACAGCGTCAGCACCGGCAACAAACGCCTTCACGATGTCGCCGCTCGTCACTACCCCACCGTCGGCGATCACCGGGACTCGTTCGCCTCGCTGATTGCGCAGCTCCTGTGCTGCTTGCGAGCACTCGAAGATGGCACTCATCTGCGGCATGCCGGCACCGGCAACGATGCGCGTGGTGCAGATCGAACCGGCCCCGACCCCAACCTTGATCACGTCCGAACCGGCCTCGACGAGTGCGTCAACACCCTCGCGAGTGACGACGTTCCCGCCGACGACCGTGATGTCGGGCCAGCCCTTCTTGATCGTGCGGACCGCTTCGACCACTCCCCTGGTGTGGCCGTGCGCGGTGTCGATCACGATCATGTCGACACCGGCTGCAGCCAACGCTTCGGTTCGTTCCGCTGTGTCGGTCACACCGACCGCTGCACCGACTCGCAAACGCCCAGCGTCATCAAGGCTGGCATTCGGCTTCTCGACCCGCTTGCGGATGTCCTTGACCGTGATCAAGCCCTTCAGGACACCAGCGTCATCGACCAGTGGAAGCTTCTCGATGCGATGGCGGTGAAGCTCAATCACCGCCTCGTCGAGCGTCGTGCCAACGGGCGCAGTGACCAGCGAATCGCTGGTCATGAACTCCGTCACCAGCTTGTCGTCATCGGCTGAGGTACAGAATCGGACGTCCCGGTTCGTGAGAATGCCGACCAAGCGGCCGGCCGGGTCACAGATCGGCACACCGCTGATCTTGTGGTGGGCCATCATCCCTTCCGCCTCGGCGAGGGTAGCGGTCGGGGGCAGGCTGACTGGATGGTTGATCATCCCGGCTTGAGCCCGCTTCACCCGATCGACTTCGCCAGCCTGATCCTCGATCGACAGATTCCGATGGAGAATCCCAATGCCACCCTCGCGGGCCAACGAGATGCTGAGCGGGGCTTCGCTCACGGTGTCCATTGCCGCCGACAACAACGGCGTCTGCAGGGTGATCCCGTTCAAGACCGTCCGCGTCGAAACCTCATGGGGAAGCACCTCGCTCCAGCCTGGAACAACGAGCAAGTCGTCGAACGTGAGTGACTCGAAGTGGCTGAACAATTCGGCATTTTGGTTCGTCATGACGATCCTGTTCGGGAGGTGGTGGGGCATTCGATCGTTGGTTCGGAGAGAACCAGGGAGAGGGCGTCGATGTAGAGGAGATGCTCGGCAGCATGCAGTCTGGACTCGTAGGCGGCCAGTGTGTCGTCGGCTTCGAACGGCACGGTGCGTTGTGCAATCACGGGGCCGTCGTCGACACCTTCGTCGGGCACCCAGTGCACCATGGCACCAGATTCGGTGATGGACCCGACCTGCCATGCCTCGAACGCCCGCTCGATCGCGTGCAAACCCGGGAAGGTATCGGGCAGCGCGGGGTGGATGTTGACAACCGGGAACCGATGGAGGAAGCCCTTGGACAGCAGGCGCATCCAACCACCGAGCACCACCAAATCGGGAGCGGCCTCGCCAACAACGTGGCTGAGCACACCGTCGTAGATCGCACGACTGCGGCCATCGACAGGGACATGGACGGCATCGATTCCTGCCAGCTTTGCTCGCTCCAGCCCGTAGGCATCGCCCCGATTCGAGACAACAGCCACCACCTCGGCGTCGAGGCGTCCGGCTGCACAAGCATCGAGAATTGCCTGCAAGTTGGTCCCTCCCCCAGAGACGAGCACGACGAGGCGGGTCGTCATGTCAGATCAACACCAGGGTTGCCGGTGACCGAGCCGATCACGAAGGTGGCCTCGGGAACCGCCGATCGGAAGGTGTCGACGTCGCCGGGCGAGACGATGGCCACCATTCCGATACCCATGTTCCAGATCCGGTGTGCCTCGTCGGAGCTGATCTCTGCGGCAGCCGTCAACCACTCGAACAACGGCGGGGTTGCCCAGGTTGACGTGTCGACGCTCGCTCCGAGCCCCATAGGGAGGCAGCGCGGGATGTTGTCCTGGAATCCGCCACCCGTGAGATGGGCCAGCGCCTTTACCACTCCGCTCTCGAGGGCAGCAGCAAGTGGGGCGAGATACGAACGATGGGGTGCCAGCAACGCTTCACCGAGCGGAACCTCGGAGCCGGGCACCGGCCGGTCATAGCCGAAGGCCGCTCCGAGCTTGCGGGCCAGCGAGTAGCCGTTGGTGTGCAGACCGCTCGAGGCCAACCCGATCAGGACATCACCTGCCACAACATCCGGCGACGGCAGAAGATCGGACCGGTCAACGGCGCCAACCATCGTGCCGGCAACATCGACCCCATCGGGAGTGATCAAGCCCGGCACCTCGGCGGTCTCGCCACCCAGCAAGACACATCCGTTCGTCTTGCATGCTGCGGCCATCGACCGCACGATCCTTCCGACGATGTCTGGGTCGAGGCGGCCGGCGCTGATCGTGTCGAGCATGAACAATGGCCGAGCGCCCTGGACCAAAACGTCGTTGACCCCGTGATTGACGATGTCGGCGCCGATGCCGTCCCACATGCCGAGTTCCGCGGCGAGCACGGTCTTGGTTCCACACGTGTCGGTCGAGCTCACCAGCAGCGGCTGATCCATTCCCAGACCAGCCAGGTCGAACACACCACCGAAGCTGCCGACCCCGGCTACGACCGCATCCGTGTGCGTGCCTTTGACTGCTTCGGCGATCTGCTCGATGGCGCGATCGCCGGCATCGAAACTCACGCCGGCGGCCGCATAAGCATCGGGTGCAGGCGAGGCATCGTCCACAGAACGATCAGTCGAGGATTCGGTGGTTGGCATCAACGGGCTCCTGAAACGGGAAGACGGGTGACGTGGCGCCAACCGATGTCGGGACGAGCGA
>CAZYLX010000246.1:0-5607 GCA_964648595.1 uncultured Acidimicrobiaceae bacterium | reverse complement strand
CCCCGCCGCGACCTTCCAGCCCGTCGCATCCCAGCCCGCACCCGCCTAGCCCACCACGTGCTCCCACTCCTTCTGGCCCGCCGCCCGCCGCACCGACAGCATCCCGGCCAACCGCACCTGAGTCGCCAATCGGTCAGCACCAGGCGGCAGCTCAACCGTCGCCGTTTGTCCAGAACCCTGGCCCGTCTTTGGCAATGGGATCTCCAGCTGGACCGCCGTCATTCGATCCGCCGTCGTCGACACTGGTCTCGTCAGGTGGCCGAGGCAGGGGCCCGCTGATCGTCGTTGGCGTTGTTCTGCTCGCCGCCATCTCAGGCATCGCTGCGATGGTGATCTCCAACGGAGGAGACAGTGAAACCGCCGCACCGACGACGGTCCCGGTCGCAATCATCCCCGGCCAAACAACGACCACCGAAGTTCCCACCGAGTCCACCGTGGCGCAAACGATGAACGCCACGGTGGCTGAGCTCGCGGAGTCGACCGTGCAAGTCGTGCTTCTCGATGGCTCGACGCCGACATGCTCGGGGTCGGGAACGATCATCAACCAAGACGGGACGATCCTGACCAACGCCCACGTCATCGAACCCGACGCCGCTTGTCCATACGACCGGATTGGTATCGCCATCACGAGCGATGCCGGCATGCCGCCGGAGCTGCTGTACGCCGCTGAAATCTACGCCTACGACCCCGTCGTCGACCTGGCCGTGCTCCGTATCGCGACCGATCTCGACGGCACTGCGGCTTCCGGACCGTTCCGTTCCGTTCCGGTCGGCGACAGCGATGCCGTGGAGATTGGCGATCAGCTGCGAATCCTCGGGTATCCCGGGATCGGCGGCGACACCGTCACCTTCACTCGTGGGGTGGTCAGTGGGTTCGCCAGCCAGAACGGGATCGGTGAACGATCTTGGATCAAGACCGACGCCACCATGGCAGGGGGCAACAGTGGGGGCGCCGCGTTCGACATCGATGGAAACCTGGTTGGCATCCCCACCCAGGCAGCAGCGTCGGCCGGCAGCGACATCGTCGATTGTCGGGTCATCACCGACACGAACGGTGACGGACAGCTCAACGAACAGGATCAGTGTGTGCCGATCGGTGGGTTCCTGAACGGCCTGCGCCCGGTCAACCTCGCTCAGCCCCTCATCGCTGAAGCCTCTGCCGGTTCCCCTATCGCGATTGACGGTGACAACTCGGGCCCGTCGGAGCAGTTCGAGCCCACCAATGTGTACGTCTACAACCCGGGGTGGTCCGTCGAAGCCAGCGACGACGCAGACTTCACTCCCGAGCTCCTTCTCACGACGGTGGCCGGCGCCGAGCAGCTCTGCATCTGGTTCGACTGGGAGGAGATCCCTGACGGCGTCCTGTGGGACGGCGTCTGGCAGGTCGATGGCGTCGTCAACGAGAACTTCAGCTTCTTCGGTGAGGAATGGAACTCTGGCTCAACCGGCACGGCGTACTGGCTCTGCGCTTCGGATCCGAACGGCCTTCCCGCTGGCCTGTACGAATTCATCTTCTACATCGATGGGTCCGTCACCTTCTACGAATCACTCGAGCTCACCGAGACTCCGAGACCGCTCCACGACCTCACGTTTGTGAACAACACCGGCGCGACGGTGTGCTACCTCTACGTTGCTCCCTTCGGCGCTGTAGACACCGGGCTCGACGAACTCGGAGCTCAGGAGATCCTCGACGCCGGAAGCTCGAAAGTCGTGACCGTTCCGGAAGGAACAGTGATCGCTGATGCCTACGACTGCGACTTCAACCCAGTCTTCTCCGACTACGAAGGACTGTCGGTGACGGGGCCGCTGACCATCGATATCACGGGCTGATCAAACTCAGCTCGCCGGCACCCATTTCGAACCTTCTTTGCAGTCCTCGATGTCACGGCCGTCAGCTTCCCAGCCGCCGAATCCGGGCTCGAGATGGCCGACGTCGAGGTAGCCCATGTCTTTCATGACCTTCGCGGCCAGAGCCGATCGGCCGCCCCCAGCGCAGTAGAGGACGTATCGACGGCTGGGGTCGAACACCTCTCGGTAGTACTCGCTGGCCGGGTCGATCCAGAACTCGAGCATGCCCCTCGGCGCATGCACAGCACTCGGGACCTTCCCCTTCAGGTAGAGCTCACGGAAGTCGCGAATGTCGACGACCACGGTCTCGCCGGAATCGATCTCGGCGGCAAGGTCGGCTGGAGAGAGGTTGTCGATCTCGGCCTTGGCCCGATCGACGAGGTCCCAGGCCCGGGTGACGGTCGGTTTCGAGGCATCTGCGTTCATCAACTGATCTTTGCCGAGATCGGTGATCGGCACCACCGAGGACATCGGTGTCTGAGGTCAGTCGATCGTTGGCCGCCTCCGCTGAGCTTTTGTGCCGCTCCGTTCCTTCTTTGCCCGCAGCCGCCGCTCCTTGGATCCTCTGCTTGGCTTGGTGGCTCGTCGAGAGCGCTGAATGACGAGGCCGTCGCGAATACGTTCGGTCAAGCGTTCCAGTGCGAGTTCGCGATTCCGGTGTTGCGAGCGGTGGTCGTCGGCGGCAACCCGAATGCGGGGCCCGTAGCGATCGGTGAGCAATGCTCGCTGACGGTCGTCGAGAGCGGCTGACGGGCCGATCTCGAATGCGAGCTCAGCGCGAGTATTCGACGTGTTGGCGTGCTGCCCACCCGGCCCGCCAGACGGGCCGAACCGCCACTGCAACTCGTTTGCCGGGATGAACATGTGCTCGCTGACACGCAGACCGTTTGCCTGGTCGTAGTTGTCAGACATGGGCGAAACCGTAGTTCGTTGGTCACCTTTGATGGAGCAATTCTCCATGATGCCCCCATTTGGGCGGCTGAAGTTGCCAGACTGTCCCACCGGAGGGTTTGACGTGACGGATCGGTTTGCTGGATACGTGCCGAGAAACAAGGGTTTCATTGGAGCATTGTTGGCGGTTCTCGTCGCCAATCTCGTGGTGATCGCGGCGTTCCAACTCGACTCTGCTGAGCCGACGGTCGAACGCATCTCGGTCACCGGTTCGCCGGCGACCTCCGAAGCGTCAACGACGGCACCCTCGACAACGGCTGCGTCCACGACCACGACGACAACTTCGTCGTCATCGGTCCCGATCTCACCCAGCTCGCTCGCTGAGCCAACGACGACTGCTGCGGTGACAACGACCCAGCCACCGGCCACCCAGCCACCGGCCACCCAGCCACCGGCCACGCGGCCACCGGTCACCCAGCCTCGTACGACGCGTCCGCCCGCGACCACTGCACCACCGACAACAACAGCAACGACAGTCCAGACGACGCAGCCGACAATTCCCGATGTCACGTTCCCTGAGCCGACCGTGATCGCGCCCTGACTGCCGCCAGAGAGCGTGCGGGCGGTCGCTGATCCCTACTGCAGGACGGTCACGCCTCCGAGGTCGTCGCTGAGCGTGCAGGCAACGGCGCCTTCGGTCGGAGCCATGTCGAGACCGCCCAGACGGGGAGGAGCCTCACCGGAGCCGAACGTCGGGCGTCCGTCGATCGTCACGGTGAGCGATTCGGGATCGGCGCCGTTGTCGATGAACTGTTGAGTGTAGGCGTCGATCAGTATCTGTTCGGTGAGCGAGTACGCCGCTTCCATGCACTCGCTGCTCCCGATCACATCCTGTGCGTATGCATAGGCGAGCGGAGTGAGCCCGATGTCGGTGTCGACCCACGGGAACACGTCGGTCATTCGGCCGACGAAACCCTTCGAAACCGACACGGAGTCGGCGGTTGCAACGGCATCCACCCGTGGCCGTACAAATACGATCGAATCTCCTGGGATGACGACCTCGGTGCTGCCGTCTGATCGATACATGACCTCGGCGGAGGTCCCTTCGACGCAGGTGTCGACGTCGCCGAGAGCGGTCATCTCGACTCGATCCGTCCGGTAGACCCTGCCGAACAGTTGGTGCTCCCGCCGCCCGTCGATCCCAACCTCGGCGAACACTCGGGCGCGGCAATCGAGAGCGATTGGTTGCACACCGACGATGCGTGCTTCTTCGGGCAGCGTCAGGCTGACCTCGACCTCGTTGAACTCCGGCAACACGTTCCAGGGCCACTGCAAGCTGGCGACACCGAGGTAGAGCGCGAGCCCACCAAGAAAGGCTGCACCGGCGATCACTCCGCCAAAGAACTTGTTCATGGGACACCCTCTCGTTGCCAGATGCTGTCGGCCATTGGCGTGACAGCGTGTGAATGACGGCGGAGCGGGTCAGGAAGTCGCGGAGAAGAGCAAAATGTGACGCGTCTCACACCCAGTTCGACGGTTGTGTGACGCTTTCAGCCGGATCTGTGTCGGATCGGTGAAGAACCCTCGATGTCGATGATTCTCGCGTGACGCCGGGGCTGGGCCTGTGGAAGTCTCCCGTCGGCGGACGAGCTCTGGCTCGGACTGGAGGGTCACCCATGGCGACGATCACGCAATTGCACGGAACGACGACGCGCAGAACGGCAACTCGTGGAGTTGGGGTACCACACGACTTGGCCGCCTCGACGCTTACCTTCGCGCTCATCATCGCATTGTCGATTGTCGTCGGATCATCGGTCACGGGGTTTGCGGTCGCCGCGCTCTTCATCGCTGGGATGGGTCTGGCCGCACTCGCGCAACGGGCACTACTCCCGTCGGAGTTCGCTGTTGTCGGTGTTGTGCATGCCTCGGCGATTCTCCTGCTGGCTCTCTGACTCTTCCCGCTCGTACACGCCATGTTGCTGAGGCAGACTGTGCGGCGTGCCTGCAACGACCGATGATCTGCTGCGACAACTGACGACCGAGGAGAAGGTCTTCCTTCTCTCAGGATCAGACGTGTGGAGGACGTTCGCCGTCGAGCGCGTCGGACTTCCTGCCCTCAAAGTGACAGACGGTCCAAACGGTGCCAGGGGTGACAGTTCCACCGGTGCGCGGGCCGTGTGTCTGCCTTCGTCGATCTGCTTGGCATCGACGTTCGATGTCGACCTCGTGCGCGACGTTGGGGAGCTTCTCGGGCGAGAGACGCAACGCAAGGGTGCTCATGTCTTGCTGGCGCCGACGATCAACATTGCTCGCCACCCGCTTGGTGGGAGGAACTTCGAGAGCTTTGGCGAGGACCCGCTGTTGACCTCGACGATGGCCGTCGCGTACATCGAGGGTGTCCAGGCCGTCGAGGGCGTTGGTGCGTGCGCGAAGCACTTCGTCGCCAACGATGTCGAGTTCGCTCGCATGACGGTGTCGTCCGAGATCGACCCCCGAACGCTTCGCGAGGTCTACCTCGCACCATTCGAGGCTGCGGTCGGTGCTGACGTCTGGAGCGTCATGGCCTCGTACCCGAAACTCAATGGCGAGCACTGCACGGAGCACTCGTGGCTCCTCACTGATCTGCTTCGAGACGAGTGGGGATTTGACGGGCTCGTCATGTCTGATTGGGGCGCAATGCATCACCATGCTCGACCGATCATCGCCGGGATGGATCTGGAAATGCCAGGACCGCCTCGGGCGCTCGGTGCAAGGTTGCTCGCTGCAGTCGAATCGGGCGAGGTTCCCATGGACGTACTCGACGACCGGGCCCGTCGAGTGATCGACCTGGGGATCCGAGCGGGCCGGATCGGCGAGTTGGAAGAGGCGC
>CAZYLX010000245.1:0-5620 GCA_964648595.1 uncultured Acidimicrobiaceae bacterium | reverse complement strand
CGGGCCGCTCCTACTCACGATCGACCTCGGCCCGTCGGGAGACGCCGCCGTACTCGATCAGATCGCCTCGGCAGTCGCCGACGATCCTGGCGTCGCCGCTGTCTCACCGCCGGAGACAAACGCCGCAGGCGACACCGCTTTGATCACTGCCATCCCCACCACCAAACCACAAGACCAAGCGACGAGTGATCTCGTGCACCGGCTCCGCGACACCACCCTGCCCGAAGCCACCGCAGGCACCGACGCCACAGCTCTCGTGGGTGGACCGACCGCAGGCTTCATCGACCAGTCCGACAAGATCTCGGCCAGGCTCCCCTGGTTCATCGGCGCCGTCGTGTCGCTGTCGTTCCTGTTGCTGATGATCGTGTTCCGCTCGATCCTCGTCCCCCTCAAAGCCGCGCTACTCAACCTGTTGTCGATCGGTGCCGCCTACGGCGTCGTGGTCGCAGTGTTCCAGTGGGGCTGGGGACGCTCCCTCATCGGCCTCGACGAGGCAGTCCCCATCGCCTCGTTCGTCCCGATGATGATGTTCGCCATCTTGTTCGGGCTGTCCATGGACTACGAGGTGTTCATCCTGTCCCGAATCCGCGAGGAGTACCACCGCGGCCACTCAAACATCGACAGCGTCGTCGAGGGCCTCGGCGCCACCGCCAAAGTCATCACCGCAGCAGCACTGATCATGATCAGCGTGTTCCTCGGCTTCGTCGCCAGCGACGACCCCGTCGTCAAAATGATGGGCGTCGGCCTCGCCACCGCAGTCGCCGTGGACGCCACCATCGTCCGCATGGTTCTGGTCCCCTCGACCATGGCCCTGGTCGGTGACCCCAACTGGTGGCTACCCGGCTGGCTCGACCGAATTCTGCCCCGCATCGACATCGAAGGCGAACCGGAGGACCTGCAGAAATGACACTCACCACGACCACCACAAACCGAACAACAGCGCAAACAGCCCCGGCCGGACCAGTGGTCCGCCTGGAAGGCCTAACCAAGGACTTCGGGTCAACCCGAGCAGTCAACGAACTGAGCTTCGAGATCCCGGCTGGCGGAGTCACCGGGTTCGTCGGCCCGAACGGCTCCGGCAAAAGCACGACGTTTCGCATGCTGCTTGGCCTGATCAAACCAACCGCCGGCCAGGCCTGGATGCTTGGCCAGCCCATCACCGACCCCAGCCGCTACATCCATGACATCGGCGCGCTCGTCGAGACCCCAGCCCTGTATCCCAAACTGACGGGATACAGGAACCTCCTGGCCCTCGCCCGGCTCGGGGGAATCCCTGCCAACCGAATCGACGAGGTCCTCGAGATCGTCGATCTCCGAGACCGGTCCGGCGATCGCTACGAGAACTACTCCCTCGGAATGAAACAGCGACTGGGCATCGCCGCCGCTCTGCTGCCAAAGCCCAAATTGTTGATGCTCGACGAACCAACCAACGGACTCGACCCCGCCGGCACGGTCGAGGTCCGGGCTCTGTTTCGGCGACTGGCAGAGGCCGGAACGTCAGTCGTGGTGTCCAGCCACCTCCTGTCTGAGATACAGGCGGCCAGTGATCGACTAGTCGTCATCCAAGATGGACACCTTGTCTTTTCCGGCCCGCTCGATCGGCTCCTGGCAACTCAACACAGCAGCGTCACCGCGGTGACCGCCAACCCCGACGATGCACCCCGACTCGCAGAACTCGCCAGGCGAGCCGGCAAACAGGCAACCGTCGCAAACGGGCGAATACACGTGGACACCGAACCCGAATGGTCAGCTGAACTCAGCCGTCTCTCCATCGACGCAAACATCGTCCTGCGCGAACTGCGCCCCGTCGAACCAGACCTCGAAACCACCTTCCTGCAACTAACGACACCGACCGAATCCGAGCCAACATCATGATCACATCACTGTGGTCAGAGCTTACGAAACTCCGACGCCCGACAGCCATCCTCGGCTTTGGTGGGGCGGCCATCGGCGTCACGATCTTGATGACCGTCGTCTCCATCGTCAACGCCGACAACCCCGACGCCCGAGGACCCGGCTCCGCCAACAACCTCACCCTCGACCAGCTCGCCGAACCCGGCGGCTATCTCGCCGGATTCGAAGCCGCAAGCAGCTTCCTTGGCATCATCGCCCTCGCATTGTTCGCCACCAACATCGCGGCCGAGTTCTCCGCCGGCACCATCCGAGCCCTCCTGGTCACCGACTCCCGACGTAGAACCCTCCTCGCCGGAAAGACCCTCGGGCTCGCGGCTTTCCTCGTCGCAGCCATCACCATCGCGGCGATTGTTGGAGGCGTCGTAGCCAACCTGCTCAGCGGACCTCAAGGCATCAACAGCGTCGCCTGGGCCACCGGCGACGGGGTCGTGGAAGGCATCGCGACCTGGGCCAACCTGGCCGGCGCCACCATCATCTGGGGCCTTTTCGGCGCCCTGCTGGCGATGGCCTCACGATCGGCTGCGATCTCCATCGCCGCCGGCGTGGGCTACTTCCTCATCGGCGAACACCTCATCTTCCAGTCGCTTTGGCCCTCCACCGCCGACTGGCTCCCCGCCGGACTCCTCAGCGCCCTCGCCCAAGGCGGAACCACAACGGTCGACTTCACCACCGCCCTGACGCTCTCCGCCCTCTACGCCGCCGCTGCCTACGCCGTCACCTCGCTCATCTTCGAGCGACGCGACATCACCGACTAACTCACACACGAAACGAACCCCATGACCCCCACCCGTGCCACTCCCCGACGAAGCCAACCACAACACCTCCGACTCGTGCTCGGCACCATCGTGGCAATCTCACTGGCTGCATCAGCCTGCAGCAATGACGACGATGCGAGCGTCTCAGACCCGATCGAACAAGCCTCCACCGCGGACGCCACCGAAGACGGTGATGTGCTGTCGACTGACGACGAAGGAACAACATCGGTCAATGACCAGCGACTCGCCTCCGAGCCGGACGCCCTTCCCGTAACAACGCTTTCAGAAGCTGACAGCGACGCAATGATCTTCATGCGTGAGGAAGAGAAGCTGGCCCTCGACGTCTACCAAGAGCTCTACGACGTGTGGGAACTACCGATCTTCGACAACATCGCAAACGCCGAACAGACCCACACGGACTCCGTCCAGACACTGCTCGAACGCTACGACGTCCCCGACCCTGCGCTCGACGAACCAGCCGGCGTGTTCACCAACCCAGACCTCCAAGCCCTCTATGACGATCTGGTGGCCCGAGGCAGCGAGTCGATCACGGAGGCGCTACTGGTCGGCGCCCTGATCGAAGACCTCGACATCGCCGACCTCCAAGCCCGAGCCAGCGACGAGCCCGCCATCGACCTCGTCTTCTCCAACCTCGAAAAGGGTTCTCGAAACCACCTGCGTGCGTTCATTCGCCAACTCGACCGCAACGGAGCGAGCTACACACCCGCCTACATATCCCAAGCCGACTTCGACGCAATCATCAACTCCCCCACCGAACGAGGAAACGGCCGATGAACACAGGATTCACCGAGGCGGTCATACCCAACAGTTTCGAGCTCGCCCGCACCACTGACCTGTTCACCAACACCACCATCCCGGTCGGACTCCTCCGGGCCCACCGAGTTGCCAGCGGTGTCTGGGCGCGACTCGTTGTGCACACCGGCACCGTGGGGTTCGTGTTCGAAGACGAACCCGACACACGGCTGAACATCGACGCCGGTGACGGTGTCGTCATCCCGCCGACGCGCCTCTACCACGTCGAACTCGACGGTCCAGCCACCTTCGTCATCGAATTCCATCGGCTTCCAGGCGACTCAGCAGCCGGGCTGGAGACCTCCGGACTCGCGGCGTCGGGTGAGCTCGACTCCCACGCACACAGCTTCGCGTGCCGAACACCTCATCGACCACACGGTCAAACGCCTGCCGCAGGACTACCTAATCACCTGTCACGTCAAGGCCATCATCGACCAATGGCCAATCGGCCAGTTCCATCGCCGGAGCATGGCATGGCACGACGACCACTCCGTCACAAGCGACCTCGTGGCACGCATCGACGCCATGCCAGCGCTCCTTGCCGAAGAGGTGGCCTTCTGGACAACACGCAGCCTCAACAGCTGACGCACGAACGACGCGCCGCGGCGCATGCAGTCGCACCGGGCACGCTCTGGAAGCCAGAACCACCCGCTCGAGACTCACCTTGCTGATGCACAGTGTCCGCGCCCCGATTCTGATGCCAGAACGAGAAGGGCCCCGATCCAAGCGATTCCTCTCGGAACCATTCCTGATCAGGGCCTTGTCTTCTCGAATAAGAGTGGCGGAAGGTAAGGGATTCGAATCCTTGGTAACACGAACTGCTACAAGGGCTTTCGCGGCCCCAACCGCCGACGTGACCCTTGGAGCCTCCTGCAGCCTTTTCCCTGCTCACAGGACCAGACCGCTGGATCCGATTTCTCGGCCGACACCCTTTGTTGACCCCTGTCGACCCTTGCCGTGTTACCCCAGTGTTATCGCCCTTCACGCAGGATCAGGTTTCGTGAAGCCGTTCCGCCAGTTTGGGGACGGCACCGGTCGCGATCTCCCACACCTGATTGACGTCGACCCGGTGGTAGTGATGGGCCAACAAAATCCGCAGCGCCGAGACATCGCGCCAGGCAACGTCGCCGTGGCTCTCCTTGAAGTCATCGGTGAGAGCGTTGCTGGCTTCCCCGACGATTTCGAGCAGCCGTTCAGCGGCGCGGACGTGCAGCACACTCGAAACGAAGGCATCGCGACCCACCTCAGTCACAGCGACAAGTTCTGCCGCTGCGTCGAGGATGTCGGCGACACGCTGGGCATCGCTTCGGCTCACAGCGGTACTGCCTCGCGCCGGATGTGGTCATCACGCACTTTCAGACCACCGGCCGACACCACGTCTACAGAGACCCCGAGTAGCGCCTCGAGTTCCTCACCGATGTGGAGTAGATCGAACAGCGAACTATCTGGTGCGAATTCGACCAAGAAGTCGATGTCACTTGCTGCAGTGTCGTCACCGCGAGCGACCGAACCGAACAGCGCCACGGAACGTCCGCGATGACGACGCACGATCTCTTGGATTTCGGTCTTGTTCGATTCGACAAGGCTCAGACGGTGACCCACGGACGAAGCGTACAGCCCGACGTCCGCACGGTCAGCCGCGAGCTGGTGCGAGTCCTCCATCGATCTCGGCGACGACGCCGACATCAGATCATGAACTGCTGCCACATCAGCTCGACTCGGGCATCGCAGCCGGCTGAGGTCGAACCACGCGCACGGCCCACCTGATCGGGCGACGCATGACTGAAAAGACAAGCCGCTGGGCGCACTGCACCGGCCTCGAGGTCAGCGACACACGAACCAATAGCTGTCACGCTCTTCTGGGCAGCCCGATGCAACGAAGCCTTGAGTCCATAGGACCGTTCCGAAGGTTCGATACAACCGTTGGCTTGGCGCCGTTCTGATGCCAGAACGAGAAGGCCCTGATCCAGCTGATCCCCGTGGGAACCATTCCTGATCAGGGCCTTGTCTCCTCGAATGCTCCCGTTCTGGGGAGTCTCACCCTCATTTCAGAGGGCTGAGCTCCCCAGAACGGGAATGAGCTTGGCGGAAGGTAAGGGATTCGAACCCTTGGTAACACGAAGTGCTACAACGGCTTT
>CAZYLX010000244.1:0-5625 GCA_964648595.1 uncultured Acidimicrobiaceae bacterium | reverse complement strand
TCAGGGCGCTGCTGACAATGTTGGCTGGAGTTGCCGGTGTACCGGCAGGAGAGGCGCCGAGCCCACCCCGGGTTCCCTCGCCCCAATTCACGAGCGCATCTGGCCCGAGCATGTTCACGATGTCATTGGTCATCTCGGAGTGGTATTCGCTCCAGAACAGCTTGCCGATCGACGACTCCGGCCCTGGCCCCTTCCCGGAAAGGAACCGCGTGAGGGCTTGCATGCCCCGGAAACGCATGATCTCTGTCTTGATGTGATGGCCGGCCAGCTTCTGGCGAACGAGCGGATTGCTGGTGAGGCCCCGTTCCTTCATGACCTCGATGGCGGCATCGAGTTCGGCTCGGAAGCCAAGCGGCTGAACGGTGGCGCCAGCGCCGCGTTCGAAACCGAGGAGGGTGTTGGCGACCGCCCAGCCGTTGTTGACACCGCCGAGGACATTGCCTTTCGGAGCCCGGGCGTCGGAGTAGAAGACCTCGTTGAAATGGCTGTCACCGGCGAGGTTGACGATCGGTCGAACCTCGACACCTGGTTGATCCATGGGGACGAGGAGGAACGAGATACCGGCATGCTTGACGACGTCGGGGTCGGTCCGGCAGAGCGTGAAGATCATGTTGGCGCTCGATCCAGCCGAGGTCCAGATCTTCTGTCCGTTGATGATCCACTCGTCACCGTCGAGTTCGGCCTTGCAACCGAGGCCTGCGAGATCGCTGCCGGCGTCTGGCTCTGAATAGCCCTGGCACCAGAGGTCAGTACCGTCGAGAATTCGTGGGATGAAGTAGGCCTTTTGCTCGTCGCTGCCCCACTGCAGGATCGTGTTGCCCACCATCGTGATCGAGAACGCATCGTTGGGTCCGGAGGTCGGGACGCCACGCTTTGCGAATTCCTCGGCGAGGGCGACGTATTCGAGGTGGCCGAGTCCGGCGCCGCCGAATTCGGTCGGCCAGGTGGGTGCCAGTAGCTTGTTGGCAGAGAGGATCTCGCGCCACCGGGTGTGCCACGCGTGTCGCTCGGTCGAAGCGAGCGCGCCGTAGCCCTCCCAATCGCTTGGAAGGTTCTGATCCAGGAACGCCTGCACGGTGTGCCGGTACGTCTCAGTCTCTGCGGGGTAGCTCAAGTCCATGGGATCCTCCTCGATCGTTGGGCCACGCTAGGCCCTGACCGCGCCTGGGTTCCAAACGGCGCTCGAGCCGGAGAGCGTCACGCGTGGCGAGCGGCACCTGGATTGGCTGGGACGGTGGCGAATCGCTCGGCGTCACGCACTCCTCGGTACGCGTCGACGATCGGGGCCAGCTCCTGCGGTGAGGCTCCGTGCATGATCACGCCATCGCACCCGAAGTCGAATTGTTTCTGCACGGCGGCGGCGCATTCCTCGGCGGTGCCGTTGGCCGAGGGAGCCAACCATTCCTGAGGGAGCAGCGTGGCGACATGCTCGAGTTCCTCGGTGGTTGCCAGACCATCGAGCGCTCCACGGAACGAAGCGACGAACGGATCGGCCCGAAACGTCTCGAGGACGGAGGGATCCCAATCGTTGGTTCGCACCATCAAATTGCCATAGGCCTGGAGATAGGTGGCGAGGCGACCCACCGTCTTCTTCAATCGGAGCGACTCCGGAAGGTGGTCACCGATCGTTGCGAAGCATGACCACACACGCACATCGGCTGGATCTCGACCTGCGGCCTCAGCAGCCTGCTTGACCGTGTCGACGCAGCGCCGCGTGGTCTCCTCGGTGAAGAAGGTGTGCAGCACAACCGCATCGAAGGTGCGCCCACCGAGTGCGAGCGAGTTCGGTCCGAAGGCAGTGAAGGTGAGAGGGATGTGTTCGTCATAGGAGCTGCCGATGCTGAGCATTGGGTAGGACCCCGCTGGTCCGTCATGGCCAACAATCGTTTCGCCACGCCACAAACGGCGCATGAGCGAGACGAAATCCTCCAACTGTGCGGTTGTCACGGGATCGAGCCCGTACGCCTTCTGGAGTGGAGCGATCCCTCGGCCCAACCCGAGCGAGAAGCGGCCATCCGTGAGTCGGTGCATGGTCATTGCATGCGAGGCCGTGACGATCGGATGCCGCGTGTTGTGATTCGTGGCTGCCGTTGCGATGCCGATCCGGCTCGACACCGCGCCGACCGCTCCACTCAGGGTCATCGCCTCTTTGATGTTGAATCGTTCGGAGATGAACGCCGCGCCCATGCTCATCGACTCGGCATCGGCGACCTCGTCGATGAGGGCCCGAGGCGTTGCTGGCGCACCGGCCAGCGTGTAGAAGCCGATCTCGTTCATCTGTGGTTGAGGCATCTGTGGTTGAGAGCTCACCCCGGCACGGTAGGCCCGGCCCGATCCTCAGGGCCAGATGTCGCCGATGGTGAAGCCATTCGGGAAGGGGTCGGTTGGGTCGAGCACGTAGTTGGCGAGGCCGGTGATCCAGCCCTGTCCAGAAATCTCCGGAACGATCGCGTCATAGGGGCCAACAGTTGTCGTCTCTACGATGCGGCCGGTGAACGTCGTCCCCAGAGGGCCCTCGTGCACGAAGTCCTCACCGATACCGAGCTCACCGCGGGCGTGGAGCACGGCCATCTTGGCCGATGTGCCCGTTCCGCACGGGCAACGATCGAGCGCCCCTGTCCATGTCGATGGGCGCTCCCAGTCGAAGCCTCCTCCCGAAACCGTCACGGCGTTTCTGCGGTGAGCGCCGGCGATCGTTGGCTCACCGGACAGCTGCGAGATCGTCGGCCCCTTGAGTTCCGGCAGCAGGGGGTGTGTCACGCCAAGCTGCTCGGTCGCAGCTTCTCTGATCATCTCCCCGACCCGAACGATTTCTGCACCGTTGGCGCCGTCAATGGAGACACGCAAGGAGTCGGCATCGGCGATCACGAAGAACATTCCGCCCCACGCAATATCGACCTCGACTTCTCCGAGCTCAGGTACGAAGAGCGGTTCATCGAGATAGATGGCGAACGAAGGAACGTTGCGGAACGTGACCGACGTGACCTTGCCGTCTTTGCAGGTCGCTCGCACGTCGACGAGGCCGGCCGGAGCCTCCAGTCGAAGCTCGGTCACCGGCTCGACCATGGGCAAGATGCCGGTTTCGAGAAGCGCCGTGACCACACAGATGGTGTTGCTGCCCGACATCGGTGCGTACTCGCTCTGCTCCATGATGATGAAGCCGGCGTCAGCGGTGGGATCGGTTGGCGGGACGAGGAGGTTGCAACAGAGTCCGGGGTAACCCCGCGGCTCACGCAACATCCGCAGCCGGAAGTGATCGGCGTTGGCTTGGAGCCACAGCATCTTCGCCAACATCGTGTCGCCGGGTATGGGCGGTACGCCCGAGGTGATCACCCGGCCTGGCTCGCCCTCAGCGTGGACGTCGACAGCGGTGAGCATGCTAGAGAAACGCATTGCCCGAAGCTACCCGCCCCCTAGCGAGCTGACCCTCCTTCGCCTGCCCCCGTCTCAGTGCCCCGCCTGTTTTCGCAGTTGCGGCCCGTGAGGCCAGTGCCCGAACCGCGCGATGTTGCGCGTTTCCGACATGAGCGCAGTTGCGGCCCGTGAGACCAGTGTCAGAACCGCGCGGTGTCGCGCGTTTCCGGCATCAGCGCACGCGGTGGGATTCGGGTCGTTGGAATGAGATTGGTTCTCAGTAGCATCGACGGCGTGTCGCCATGGCTGCTCGGACTCCTGATACTGGTGCTGTCCATCACCGGCGGCGCCCTTCCCATTCTGGCCTCGAAGGGAGCTCCAGGTGCCGCCATGCGTCGCGTCACCTCGCTGTCTGGAGGTGTGTTGCTCGGCAGCGCGCTGCTGATCATCGTGCCAGAGGGTTTTCACCTCGCAGAAGAGGCTGGTGGCGATCTGCCGGAGGTAGCTCTCGGCGGTGCCTTTCTTTTCGGGTTCCTCGTGATGATCGCGCTTGAAGGTTGGGGCCTCGGCCACAGCATCCACGAAGAACACCACGACCACGCCGAGTCCCACGGACATGGCCATGTTCACCACCCGACTGCGAGTGCGTCGCTTCCCATCGGGCTCTCCTTCCACGCAGTCGCCGACGGTCTCGCCGTCGGCGCAGCCTCAGCGGGAGGCGAGACCGGAGCAGCGGCACTGATCGCTGTTGCCGTGCTGCTCCACAAGGTCCCAGCGGCGTTCAGCCTCGGGGTCTTCTCATCACACGAACGGGCGACGCCCCGGCGAGCTATGCAAGACGTTGTCCTGTTCTCGCTTGTCACGCCGGTCGCGTTGGTGCTGGCATCACAGTTCCTTTCCGGCGAGTCGCAGTGGTTGGCATTGATTCTGATGTTCAGCGCCGGGACGTTCCTCTACGTCGCAACCATCGATGCCTTGCCCTCGATCCACTCCTCGGAATTGGGTCGACGCACCGCGCTCGATGTCATCCTCGGCGCTCTCGCCTTCGCAGCAACACTGGTGCTCCTCAATGCACTCGGCATCGCCGTCGAACTCCACTGAATCGAATCGATGACCTGACGGTCGCAACCGTTCGACCAACATCATGAAGTGTTCTCGGAAGTCCCCCGGCTCGAGATCGAGTTCTCGAGATCGGCGAACTGCTTGCGATACTCCGCTGCTCTGCGCACTTTGAGACGCTCGAACCCCCGAACCATGTCGGGAAGCGACGCCAACTCGGTCGTTGAGGCCAACCACTCGCCCCGCTGATCGTGACCGCTCGTTGATCGAAGGTCGGCAAACACTCGGTGCATCCCGGCCTCGTAGTCGTCGACCAGAGCCCGCTCGAGTCTCCGGAGCTCTGTCCGGCCGAACGGATCGAGCCTCGTGCCACGTAGCCGTTTCCCCCGCGCCAACGCGCCGAAGATCGGTCTGCTTCGAGGGCCGAATCGAGTCTTCTGCTTGACGCCGACCGCCTGGAGCATTGGCGGATGGAGATGCCACCGCACAGTGGATGCCTTGGCACCGGCAATGGATCGTGGAGCAGCCAGTCCATCGCTCGACAGCATGAGGCGTGCCACCTCGTATTCGTCCTTGTAGGCCAACAGCTTGTGGAAGCCACGAGCGACAGCTTCGGTCATTGCGGCATCCCCGAAGAGAGCAGCGGACTCGACCAGCAGGAGGAATCGATCGGCATAGGCCTCGTCCTGGTACGCCACGAGGTCGGCGGTCAGCATGGCCACGATCGATGCGACGCCAGGATCCGTTCCCAGGCCGACCAGTCTCGTGCTGAGACGGTCGGGCAGGTCCGGTACAGCGATCGTCGGCTCTCGGAGCTGCTCGGTGAGGAGGGCTTCGACCGCAGCGGGATCTGCGATCCACCTTCGGCCCCATTCCAGCGCACGCAGGTTCGCGGTAACGGCGACGCCGTTGAGCTCCACTGACCGATGCACGGCTTCCAATGGGACGGGAATCGCACCGGTCTGCACGGCGGCTCCGAGGATGAACATGTTTGCCGTCGCCGCTGACCCGGCAAGCGTCAAGCCGGCGTGTGTTGCGTCGATGCGGAGGAGGCTCGAGCCGCTCCGTTCGGTCAGGCGACCGGTGAGGACGTCATCGGGTGGTCCTCCGAGGCCGGGATCAGCGACCTGTCGGCCGGTCGGCGTGACGGCGGTCGAGCCGATGATCGTCGCGTTGGTGTCGATGCCGTCGAGGACTCCGTCGGACGCAGCA
>CAZYLX010000243.1:0-5640 GCA_964648595.1 uncultured Acidimicrobiaceae bacterium | reverse complement strand
TCGGGCAAGACCATGCTCGCCCAGCGCATCCCGACCATCCTGCCCGACCTGCTGCTCGACGAACTGACCGATGTGAAGGTGCTGAAGGGCATCGTCCTGCCCGGGTACTTCGAAGGTGTGGCGTTGAAACTCGAGGTCTCATGTGAGGTCGTCGAAGAGTCCGAAGGCTCAGCGGTCCTTCTTGTCCGTCTCTCCGGTTCTGGTCGGCCCCACTACTCGTGCAGAGCGACGTTGAGGAGCACGATCCCGACAGCCCCAGCCACGGTCGCCGTGCCTCACATTGCTGCACCTCACACCGCCGCTGTGCCGTACGGTCAGACGACGCTGTTCCATGGCCCGGCGTTCCGCGTACTTTCCGGGTTGGGTGAGACGAGCGAGCGGGGCGCCTCGGCACTCGCCCATGGAGTTCTGACGAAGGTCTGGCCGAAAGAACCATGGATCTCCGACCCGGCGCTGGTCGACGGCGGACTCCAGCTGGCCTTGCTCTGGACCGAACACATGACGGGGCGACGATCCTTGCCGACAGGCATCGGTCGCATCAGTCTGTTCAAACAACCAACAACCGGTCCTGTTCGTGTCGAGCTGAAGGCAAAGGCGTCGACGGAGACGAAGTCACTTTGCGATATCGACTTCATCGACGCCGATGGAAACGTCATTTGTCAGTTGGTTGATGTGGAGACACACACGATCGGTCAGCCGAACTCGTGAGCGTGTCGACCCTCGACCTTTGGTTGCAGCCAGTGACTCCGGCCTCAACGCAGTGGGCTGAACGACACGCAGATGTCTTGGACTCCGAGGAGGCGCAACGGTGGAAGCGGTACCGCAAGAGTGAGAGCCAAGATCTGTTCTTGGTTGCTCATGCGGCAACGCGTTTCGTGCTGTCGAACTACGGACCAACGGTTCCGGCTGGGTGGGTCTTCGAACGTAGCGAGAATGGTCGACCGGAGCTTGCCGATGGTCCGGCTGGCCTGCGATTCAACATCTCACACACAGAGGGAATAGTCGCTGTGCTGGTTCACGGCGAGGACGACGCTGGAGTTGATGTCGAGTCCCCCTGGAGGGAGACGAACATCACGAGCGTGTCGAGGCGAGTCTTCACCGAAGCGGAACGAGGAGCGATGCTGGCTCTGCCAGAGGAGCAACAGGCGGAGCGGTTCTACCAGTTGTGGACGTTGAAGGAGTCCTTCATCAAGGCGAAGGGCAAGGGATTCGCCATGTCGCTGTCGAAGTTCGGCTTTGTGATCAACGACGACGGTTCGATCGGGTTCGCGTGCGACCCTTCCCTTGATCCCGATGCAACAAGGTGGAGCTACTCAACCACCTGGACTGACTCCGGTCACGTCGTTTCGGTGTGTGCGAACGTCCCGGACGGACCGGTCGAGCAGCCGGCTCTTCGATCTCTCGACTTGTAGCTACCGAGAAGTGGTGAGGACGCCTCTGGTGCAATCCTGTCTGCCGATCAACTGAACCGGTGGCGCACAGTTCACTGACTGCGTAGTCTTCGCCGCTGATGACCGAGCAGCTCACCATCGAACGCATCACCCGAGCGATCGGCGCTGACGTCTTCGGCGCCGAGCTTCGTGACCCGGCAACGGTCGATCAACTCCATGCCGCGTTGATGGAACATCAAGTGCTGGTGGTGCGAAACGCTCACCTCGCTCCGGCCGACATGGCAACGCTCGGCCGGGAGCTCGGTGAACTCGGGGCTCGCCATCACAGCTACACCACGCACCCCGATTCCGACGACGTGGTCGTCCTCGACTGGCACGGTGACATGCTGCCCGACGCTGCCGAATGGCACGCCGACATGACCTACAAGCCGGTCGGGCCCTTCGCATCGATCCTGCAGGCGATCGTCGTCCCGCCGACGGGTGGAGACACGCTCTGGGCCAACCTCTACGCAGTTCATGACGCGCTCGATGCTGGTCTACGGGCTGACCTCGAGCAGCTCGAGGCGGTGCACGACATGGGAGCGTTTCGCACACCGGCCTATCGCTCTGGCGGAAACGCGGGCATCGACGAGGCGATCGTGGCGGCTGGCTCGGCGGTACATCCCGTCATTGCCCATCATCCCGTCACCGGGCGTCCGTATCTCAACGTGAGCGAGTCATTCACTCGTTTCATCATCGGGGTGAGCGCACCGGACAGCGCTCGGCTGCTCACGATGTTGTTCGACCTCATCAACCGGCCTGAGTTCCACATGCGCTTGCGGTGGGAACCGGGGACGCTGGCCATCTGGGACAACCGAGCAACGCAGCACTACGCGGTGGCCGACTACCTGCCAGACCGCCGCGTGATGCACCGCGTCGCCGTCGCCACCGACGCCCGCACCTAGCCAACTCTCGTTCTGTCCCGGATTCTGCTCAGAAGTGAGCAGAATCCGGGACAGAACGAGTGCCACCGCGCAACCTGGCGGCTGCCCACTCCTTTTCAGATGTGAAAGGTCACCTCAAAGAGAAACTGACCCAGTCTGGCGGGGAGCCCACAGGCTTCCCTTTGAGAAGGGTTGGCAGCGGGAAGCGAATGACGTTCACGCATCTCGGCGAACGGTGGTTGGGTCAGTGGATGGAGGAGAACGCATTCGTCAGTTGGCTAGGACACCCAAGACCCTGGACGGTCGAGAATCAGATTGTTGACAGCGTCTCACTGCCTCTGAACATCCAAGGCAATAGCCGACACCCATTCGTTGGCACGCTGAGTTTCCTGCGTAGGGAATCGAAGCGTGTGGCGCGAGAATCTCCCATCGCAGATGAAGGAGACCAGCAAAACGTCTGTGATTTCGCTCGAGGCGCTGGCTGGTCTCGAACCGAGGTGTCATCGCCTCGTTGGTCGAACGTAGATCGAGGCAGTGACGGCCGTGCCGTCAGCTGAGTTCGATGAACTCGAGCGTCGACACGATCGAGGTCGTCTGGGCTATGACATCCTCGAGCGGAGCATCTGGCGTGAACGCTTCCGCTGTTGCCATCAGCAGGCCACGATCCGAGTCGATGAACCAGAGCCGTCCCGCCATCGGAAAGCCCCAACCGAAGGGGTCTTGCTCGAAGCGTGTGAATATCGGCCTCGAATTGGATTCGGAGCCTGATATATCGACAACTCGGGTCGGGAACCCGGCCACGGTGGTCGATTCGAGCTCGATCACCTCGGCTCCGGCGGCGGCGAGCTCATCGATTGCATCCTGGGCGGTGACGATCGGGTCGCCAGACTGGTTGCCGATGATGAACTGAAACTCGGAGTTTGCCGGCTGATCGTCACCGAATTCCACGACTATGACACCCTCGGACGCACTCTGAAATATGAATTCATCCTCGGGAAGTTCGAACCGTAGGCCGCCCAGTATCGGCACTTCGACTGGCCCGGCGGGCACCTCTGACGAGAATCCAAGCGTCCAGAGGTCGCCCTCGGCCGGAATCGGATTCGGCGATGTGTCGCCGAAGTTCAGGGATCCGAGAACTGACTCGGCTGTGTCGAACCAATCGAGTTGTGAGTCGTTGTCGACAGCAGCGATGATGGCGATCGGCGACTCGTCACCCTCGTCGATCCACCAGGTTCGGTACAGGGCACCCCGTTCAAGCGGATGCCCGTTGACCAGTCGGTTCGTGACAAAGGCGACACAGGAGTCGTCGTCTCCGCCGCATTGCGCGTCGTCAGACAGTTGCATGTCGAACTGCACTGCGCTTCGCCCACCGACCGTCGTTTCGGTCCGGTCGGAGATGACGACGTCGTCGACGAGCGCATCGAGCCAACCCTCGATGTCGCTCGCTGGCCATGCCTCTTGATCCTCCACCGCCGCTGCAGGCTGTGTCGGATCGGACAGATCGGAAACGCGAGAGAACACGAGATCCCGATCGTCGGGACCTCGACTGTTCGGCGATGAAATCACGAAGAGCGCGTCACTGTTGGGTTGGACGAACAGGGAATCAGACACCTCGAATGAGAACGGAGTGCCGAGTGTGTCCACGAGATAGACGCCGTTCTCGAGGAGTTCGAACTCGACCGTCAGCGGCATGGCATCCGGGTCGAAGGTGGCGGGAGAGGCCTCATCTTCGGCGTCGGTCTCCTCGGCGGACGTAGTCGTCGGCTCGGCCGTGGTGGCAGCGACGGTTGTAGTCGTTGACTCCTCAGGTGTCGCCGAGTCGTCGCTCGAGGTGCAAGCTGCGAGCAGCAATGTCAGCGCCCCGATTGCGGCGATTATCGTTGTGTGGAACGTCTGCGGCATGTCGTTGTCCTCGCCTCGTTCGAAGACTCCGTCTAGCAGCTTGGCGAAGAACTGTCACGCAAGTACAGAGAATTGGAAGATGATCGACGGGGGCTTCGTGTCCATCAGGGGCGCATGGTGGCAGGGGTGTCGTCGATGAGCACCGGATCGACCGCAGGCCGTCGACCCTGGAGATCGTCGAGTCGTGCTCGAGCTCCGATGAGTCGTGCTTGGTCGATGCGGTGCCGATTGAGTCGTCTTATTCGCTCGAACGTAGAGGGCCGCCTGTGACAGTTGCCGGTGCCAGCCGACGCCGAAAGGCGCGCTTCAACAATGCTGGGAAGGTCTCCTGCAATCATGTCAGAGACTGGCCCGATACTGGGAGACATATTCCTGGTGCTCCGCGAACTGGTCGACCGTGCTCAGGAGGATCGTGCCGAAAGCAAAAATCTCATCGTGCGCTTCCGGAAGGTTCTCTTTGAGCCACCTCTCGTAATCGTCGATCCTCCTGGAGTCGAAAGGGGTGCCTTGGATGAGGGTGATGATGCGCCGCGTGATCTGTCCGTTTTCGACCGTGAATTCGTAGCTCGCGTCCCATTGCCGAGTGGGTTCACCCTCGGCAGTCAAGTGACCGAAGTCGCTCGATCGCAAGGTCTCGCAAGTGACGACACGGCCTTCGGCGGCACACACCGCGCTCAAAGAACCATTGCCCAGCGCAAGTAACCGTGAGTCGGAAACGTCGGCGGTGCTCTCCCCGATCTGACTGAAGTACACCGACTCTTGTCGGTCGTATCCACAGTTGAGGCAGTTGGCGGTTGCGTCAAGATGCATGAGTCCCTGGAACGTCGCGACGTCACCTGCCTCGAAAGCAGTGATCCATTCCATGGCGACCTGCAACGGCGTCGCCGCCGGATCTACGGTGGCCGAGGTTGTCGTTGTGGTGGTTGATGTAGTCGCTTGAACGGCGGACCCGTCAGCGGACACGACCTCGGTCGTATCCGGTACGAAGCTCTCTGCGTTCGTGGGCGAAGCATCAACGTCGACCTCACTGCCGCCGCACGCGGCCAAGATGACCGCGGCAGCAATGCCTGCAACCAACGGGCGGCTCACAGAGGTCTTCAGGAACCTCACAGATGCGCGCTGGGCACAAGACATGTCGGACTCCTCCCTCCTAGATAGCCCCTGGGCGGCCAGGGTACCCGACACAATCCGGCCACTATGGAGTTGCCTTTGCGACTCGGGCAACACGATCTTCAGCCGATCTCCACCCGCGATGAGGTCGCTCCAGAAGGACGCGGCGACGGTCTCGGACTCCTCGCCTGACTTGCCGACGGTCGATGACCGTGTTCCAGTCCGCAACCAGCGGCGGGTTCAGGCCGCCTTGGCTCGGACTTACACCGACCACCCGTCAGATGCTCGAGCGATGGAGCCACTCGACAGGGAAC
>CAZYLX010000242.1:0-5644 GCA_964648595.1 uncultured Acidimicrobiaceae bacterium | reverse complement strand
ACGAGTCGTGTTGCGAACGCTAGTCTTCGCCCGCGGGTGCGAGGCACCCACAAACAAAGGGAAACCAAATGATTCAAGAATTCAAGGACTTCATCAATAAGGGTGGTGTCTTCGAGGCGGCTGTCGGACTGATCATGGCTTTGGCCTTCATCCCGGTTGTGACGTCGCTCGTCGACGACATCCTCATGCAGATCATTGCTGCGGTGTTCGGACAACCGGACTTCGGTGGCCTCAGCTTCAGCTTGGGCGATGCCGAGATCTACTACGGACGCTTCATCAACGCGGTGATCAGCTTCGTTGCGATCGCCGCCGTCGTGTTCTTCCTGGTGAAGGCATACAACGGAATGGCCAACAAGGAAGAGGAAGAGAGCGGCCCGAGCGAGGTCGATCTCCTCACCGAGATCCGCGACAACCTCGCTCGCTGATCCCGACTACTACCTGCTATCGATGGCGCCCCGTTGCTTGCAACGGGGCGCTTTCGCGTCTGCGCTAGGGGTCGATCAGCTGGTCAACTGCTTCCCATGGGTCGAGTTGGCGGTCGAGCACGGCGGTCTGGAGTGCAGCGAAGGCACCGGAGCGCCGTTTGGCTTGGACCTCGGCATCGATGCGGGCCCGAATGATCCGTTCGAGCTCCTCGGTTGCCCGCTCGATGCGCCGCTTCTCCAGATCGCCGTTCGTTTCGATGAAGGCACGGTGTTGCTTGATGGCGGTCCAGAGATGGTCGACGCCTGTGGGCTCGAGGGCCACGGTCGAAAGGATCGGGGGCCGCCACCGACCGTCATGACCCGGGCCTGACAGATCGAGCATGTGCTCGAGATCTTGTCTGGTCTCGGCTGCTCCGACGCGATCGGACTTGTTGATGACGAAGATGTCGGCGATCTCCATCAACCCCGCTTTGTTGGCCTGGACGGCGTCGCCCCACCCAGGGTTCACAACGACCACCGTTGTGTCAGCGGCTCCAACCACTTCGACTTCAACCTGCCCGACACCAACGGTCTCCAACAGTACCCAAGGCCGGCCGGTTGCTTCGAGCATGCGGACCGCTGCGGGAGCAGCAAGCGCGAGCCCACCAAGATGGCCACGGGTGGCCATCGAGCGGATGAACACCTGCGGGTCGAGGGCATGATCCTGCATCCGGACTCGATCGCCAAGAATGGCTCCGCCGGTGAATGGAGAAGACGGATCGATAGCCAACACGGCAACGGGAAGTTCTTCGGCCCGCAACTCCGAGACCAGGGCAGAGGTCAGGGTCGACTTGCCGGCCCCGGGCGCTCCCGTGATCCCGACGGTGTAGCCCGTCCCGGCATAGGGGAACGACAGCTGGCCGATCCGTCTCGCTTCGCCGCCGCCCCGTTCGATGTGGGAGAGGAGACGGGCGAGTGGCTGTCGTTCACCAGCGAGTGCTGCCGCAAACAGCTCGTCGATCGAATCGCCCACCTGATGCTCGGTCACGAAGCGAGCGGTGAGACCTTTGCACCACCGATGATCACCGCGATGCCATCTTCTGCAGCAGCGCCCGCCAGTTCCGCGCCGACGTGCTGCACGGAGGTCACGCCGTCGACGCGAGCCCTGAGGATGCGTTCGATTCCGTCCTTGAGTGTTGCCGTCGAGACCGGGCAGGTCACGCATGCGCCGGTCAGTTCAACAGAGACCACGCCAGTTTCAGGGTCGACTGCACGAAGGAAGATGTCGCCCTCGTCGGCCTGAATCGCTGGTCGAATGACCTCGATGACGGTTGCGACCTTCTTCTCGAGCAGTGTCTGCGACATGCACTCACTTCCATCGGTTGCCTGACCTGACAACGTGTCGGCCAGGGTACCGCTCTACGCTTCAGGGCATGAAGCCAGAACTGGTGACTACAGCGTTCGGGAGGCCCGATATGTTCCCGCTGTTCGCTCACGACGGGGGCTGGGACGAGATCCTGCTCGTTGCCCTGCCGCTGGTCCTCATCGGTTCGCTGCTCTTCATCGCCAACCGTCGCGTCGACGCAAAGCTTGCTGAGCGCTCGGATGACGAAGCTGCTCCTCGCTCGTGACCGAGGCCGTTCTCGACATCGAACTCGATCGGCGCACCGCCGAAGCGCTCGCCGCCCCCCGGACCGATCTGCTCGTCGAGCGATTGGATCCCGACGGCGTCTACCGCCAAGAATACGGCCCGTTTCGTGCCTACGAGCGCCGCCTGAATCTCCAACCCGTCGGCGATCGCACCCAAGTGCGGGAGCGCACCACCTTCCGTCTGGACGTCCCGCTTTGGGCGCCGCTGTTTCACCCTTTGATGAAACGGGCGCTGGCCGAGACCGATCGATCGATGAGGCGGCGTTGGTGGTGGCCGGCGGAAGTCCTTCCCGCCATCAGCGCCCGCCTCCTCGGCGCCCTCAGTGTTCTGGCCATCATCGCTGGCTACCTCGGTGTCCTGATCGGCCAGACCATCACCTTCGCGGCAGACGAGTTCGGTGCTGACGATGCCACCCAGGGACGAACGCTCGCAGCCATAAGGATCGGCGTGATCCTCTCGGTTGTCGTCATTCGACGGGCAGATCGCATCGGTCGTCGCCCACTGCTGCTCGGCTTCACGCTCGCGGCCTTGCTGTTCACGTTCCTCGGCGCGACCGCCTCGAGCATGGTGCAACTCGGGTTCTTCCAAGCCATCAGCAGAGGCTTCACGACCGGCTTGCTCACGTTGCTCACGTTGGCAGTGGTCGAGGAAGTTCCAGCCGGTGTCCGGGCCCTTGGGATCAGCCTGATGACAATGTGCAGTGGGCTCGGGGCCGGGATGGTGTTGTGGGTTCTGCCCGTGGCCGACCTGGGCATCGGCGCGTGGCGTTGGACCTATGTCGCGCCTGCTCTGTTCCTTCCAGCACTGCTCTGGGTGGCTCGCCGTCTGCCAGAGACCCGCCGATTCGATCGAGCCGCCGAGACCGGCGCATCGGCCCCGGTCGACCGACGCCGCTTCCTCCTGATCGCCTTCTCCGCGTTCGCGTCAGCGCTCTTCCTCTCCCCCGCTTCACAACTCCTGAACGAGTACCTACGCGATGAACAGGCGATGAGCGCCGCATCCATCAGCCTGTTCCGGCTACTGATCGGTACCCCAGGCGGTCTTGTCGTGTTGATTGCCGGCATCGCTGCAGACCGAGTTGGCCGGAAGCCGATCGGCGGGATCGGACTGGGTGTCGGGGTGGCGTTCAACGTCCTCATCTTCTTCAGCAGCGGCCTCGGACTATTCGTGATCGGGGCTATCGGCTTCTGGACCCTTGCTGCCGCCTTCCCCGCACTGCGGGGCTATCAGACCGAACTGTTCCCAACTCGGACTCGAGCTCGGGTCGGAGGATGGATCGACCTGATCACGGTCACGGGAAGCGCCATCGGCCTGCTCACCGTTGGCGAACTGGCCACCCGCTGGGGCTCTCTCGGCCCGGCGATCGCCGTCATGGCCGTCGCTCCGGCGATCGTTGTCGTGCTCATCATCTTCGTCTACCCCGAGACAGCCTCCCGCGAGCTCGAAGATTTCAATCCAGACGATCCCGATCCAGTTCAGCCCAACCCGGTCAGCCAGGCCTGAGTTCGCTCGACGACATCTGCATCGCAGCGAGCGACGGGGTCGTGTCCGGTCCGCTCCAACCACAGCTGATCGACGGGGCCGGGGATCGCCGGCAAATGCTCGGCGAATTCAGGCTCCTTGCCGAACGGATCGCTCGACCCCTGGACGAGGAGAATCGGGCAGTGAAGCGCCGGGAAGTGTTCGGTCCGGAGCTTGTCCGGTTTGCCTGGCGGGTGTAGCGGGTAGCTGAGAAGCAAGAGACCGGCAACGGCGAGTCCGTCGGCAACGATCATCGAACAGACCCGTCCGCCCATCGAGCGGCCGCCGATGACCAGGCGATCGGTCGTGGTATCCCAGCTGTGTGCGGCAGCCTCGATCTGTTCGATGGCAGACGCATGCAGCACAGGCATGCGATCGGGTGGGCGCCGACCTGGGCCCTTCTGTCGGTAGGGAAACTCGAACCTGGCGACGGGGGTCTCGAACGCCTCTTCCATTGCCAGGAAGAGGCGATGATCTCGATCGCCACCGGCGCCGTGGAACAGGACGAGCCCGTCGACCGCGTCGACGCTGGTCATCAGGCGTCCAGCAGGATGCGCCGGGCTTCGTTCAGCTCGGCGATGCGATCGGCGGCGCCGGTCTTTTCTGCTCCATGGTCGGGATGAGCATCACGCAGAAGCGTCCGGAACCGGCGTTGCACCGCACGCTTGCTCGGCGCTTCCTCGCTCGAGCCTTCCAGTGCGAAGATCTCGAGCGCCCACGAGACGGGATCGTTCCAGCTGCGAAGATCGGACAGACTCGCCGTCGTCCCACCCATCACGGCTCCGATGAAGACAGCATCGACCGGTCGACCCCAGACCAACGCACTACGGACGGCGTCGAACACGATCGAGCGAGTCTCGAGCGGCAGCGACCCAGCGGCATAGATCGCACCGATCGCCTGTTGAACCGGCCGGCCATACTCATCATCGAAGTCGAAACTGAGTGTGTTGCCGTCGGCAAGCAAGCGATGGGTACTACGAAGGAGGCCGATTCGGTCGGTCTGGAACCGATGCCGCACCCGGGGCTGGGGAATCCTCGCGCCACGGTCGAGATCATCGATGAGGTTCACCAACCCCTCACGCAGATCGGACTCGACGTGCGGCGCGGTTCTGGCCACGATGGCTGCAAGGAGAAGACCGCCGGCACCGGGTGCCGGGTCGACGGGGAGGTTCCGCATCCCGAGAGCGATCCGCCGCGTGGGTGCGATCGGTCGGGAGTGGTGGATCTCCAGTTCGGCCAGAATCACCATGAGAATCTACAGGAGTGGATAGGTCGCAGTTGCACCGGGCGCCATCAGGAAACCTCTTCAGCGTCGATTCAGTGCTGAAACCTGCCAATGGTCATCGATCGTGGCAAGATCCACCGCCATGACCTTCGACATCGGAGCGCTCCGAGTTCCCCCAGGCAAGAACCTTCGCCTCGACGACATCGACTCACGAGGAACTCCAGGCTGGGACGGCACGGACAAAGAGGAAGCCAAAGCGCGCGTCGAGGAACTCAACGCACGGCTCGAACAACTTCAGGAGCTGCTGTACGCCGAGGGGACCCAACGTGTGCTCGTCGTGCTCCAGGCCATGGACGCCGGAGGCAAGGACGGCACCATTCGCCACGTATTCGATGGTGTGAACCCTTCTGGTGTTCGCGCACCGGCATTCAAGCGCCCGAGCAGCAAGGAGCTGGCCCACGACTACTTGTGGCGTGTGCATCAGCAAGTGCCGGGCGACGGCGAGATCGTCATCTTCAATCGAAGCCACTACGAGGACGTTCTGGTCGTCAGAGTGATGGATCTGGTCTCGGAAAAACGCTGGCGCAAGCGGTACGAACACATCGTCGACTTCGAACGCATGCTCGCCGACGAAGGCACGACCATCGTCAAGATCTATCTGCACATCTCGAAAGAGGAACAGCGCGAGCGCTTGCAGGATCGGCTCAACACGCCGGACAAGAATTGGAAGTTCGAAGCAGGCGATCTCGACATGCGGGCCCGCTGGGACGACTTCATGGTGGCCTTCGAGGAAGCGCTCGAGAAGACGTCGACCGTCCACGCCCCATGGTTTGTCATTCCCGC
>CAZYLX010000241.1:0-5647 GCA_964648595.1 uncultured Acidimicrobiaceae bacterium | reverse complement strand
TGAGCTGGCGGAGGCCGGTGCTGCGATCGTGCTCGACGACGATCAGCTCTCAGGTCAAAAGCTCGCAGACATACTCGGACCGATCGTCGATGACGACGAACATCGTAATGTCATGGCCGATGGCGCTCGTTCTGTCGCCAGGCCGGGAGCGGCCGACGCCGTTGCCGCATTGGTCTTGCGTATTGCCGATGACCGATCAGTCTCATGAACAGCGTCCCCGAAACCGTCGATCTCCGTCACCCCCGCCGCATCCACATCGTTGGACTCGGCGGGGCCGGGATGAGCGCGATCGCCGAAGTCCTGGCCGGCACCGGGCACACCGTGTCCGGATCCGACCTCGCAGCATCAGCTCCGCTGGAACGACTTGCCGCTCGTGGTGTCAACGCACATGTCGGGCATGCCGCCGAGCAGGTCGGCGACGCTGAGTTGGTAGCGATTTCTACGGCCATTCCCGACACGAATCCGGAGGTCATCGAAGCTCGACGTCGGGCCATCCCCGTCCTGCGTCGAGCAGAGATTCTGGCTGCGATCACCCGAGCGTGGCGAACCATCGCGGTTGCCGGCACCCACGGGAAGACCACGACCTCGGCGATGCTCACGATCGCCCTGCAAGGTGCTGGTCTGGATCCAGCGTTCATCGTCGGCGGGGACCTGAAGGACCTCAATCGCGGTGCTGCGGTCGGTAGCGGTGATCTTCTTGTTGTCGAGGCGGATGAGAGTGACGGCACCTTCATCGAGCTGGAGGCTGAAGGGGTGATCGTGACCAACGTCGAGCCTGATCATCTCGAGCACTACGGCGGGTTCGAGCCACTGCGCCAAGCGTTCGTGCAGTTCGTTGACCAAGCGTCTGGGCCTCGGGTCGTATGTCTCGATGATCCAGGCGCTCGCGAGCTGTTGGCCGGACGAGACGGCGTCACCACCTATGGCCTTGACCCAGCGGCGACTTGGCGCATCGTCGAACCGCTTCCGACGCCGATGGGCGTGAATTTCATTGTTGCCAAGGGTGATGAGCGCTATCGGATGGCTCTGCGGCAGCCCGGTCTGCACAATGCGCGAAACGCAACAGCGGCGTTGGCCATGGCCGTTGCCCTCGGAGGTGACGGCCACAGGGTCGCCGATGCCCTCTCAGCGTTCGGCGGCGTCGGTCGCCGATTCGAGCAGCGTGGTTCCGCCGCCGGCGTCACGCTCGTCGATGACTATGCCCACCTACCGACCGAGGTCGAGGCAGCTCTCCAAGGAGCGGCGAGCACTGAACCTGATCGGCTGGTCGCGGTCTTCCAGCCTCATCGTTACAGCCGCACCGAACAGCTCTGGTCCACGTTCACCGATGCGTTCGGCGCGGCTGACGTGCTGATCGTGACCGGCATCTACGCCGCAGGTGAGGCGCCGCGGCCCGGCATCGCTGGTTCTCTCATCGCCGCTGACATCGCTGCTGCCCACCCTGACGCAGACGTTCGGTTCATCGAATCGCTCGACGACGTCGTCGTCGAGCTTGGCGAGGAACTTCGATCGGGTGACCTCTGCCTGACCCTCGGGGCCGGCGATCTCACCTCGATTCCGGATCGTGTGCTGGCCCTCCTCGATGCCCGTCATGGGTGAGCCGAGCGACGTCGTGGGTGAGCCGAGCGCCGACGCATCGGCGGTACTCACACATGTGCTCGAGCGGCTTGGCGCGACCGCAAGGCGCGATGTTTCCCTCGCATCGATGTGCACGTACAAGGTTGGGGGATCGGCCGCGGGCTACGTCGACGTTGGTGACGTCGCAACACTCGAAGCAGTGCGTGCGGCTCTCGAGGGTGTCGATAGAACACTGATGCCGGTGCTGCTCGTCGGGCGCGGTTCGAACCTGCTGGTGTCGGATCGAGGGTTTCCCGGCCTCGTGCTCCGCTTGGATGCATCGTTCGATGAAGTGACGATCGATGCCGATCGTCAGCGAGTCATCGCCGGAGGCGCAGCGCTACTGCCGGTCGTTGCCAGGAAGGCCGCAGCCGCCGGCTTGACCGGCTTCGAGTGGGCCGTTGGAGTCCCCGGCTCCATCGGAGGTGCCGTCAAGATGAATGCCGGCGGACACGGTGCGGACATGGCGCAGTCCCTGATCCGAATCAGTTCGTTCGATCTTTTCGACGGCGGCCCGACACAGCGGAGCGCGGCCGAGCTCGAACTCGGCTATCGCCAGTCTTCACTGGCCCCGAACGAGGTGGTTCTGTTCGCCGAGCTGCAGCTCCGCAACGGTGATCGGGAAGTGTCTGAGGCCCAGATCAGCGAGATTGTTCGATGGCGTCGAGCCAACCAGCCGGGCGGCCAGAACGCCGGAAGTGTCTTCACGAACCCACCGGGAGCTTCTGCCGGTCGATTGATCGACGAAGCGGGACTGAAGGGGCTACGCGTCGGTACGGCCGAGGTGTCCAACAAGCACGCCAATTTCATTCAGGCCGACCCGAATGGCAGCGCCGATGATGTCGTTGCACTCATCCGCGAAGTTCAACGTCGAGTGCGAGAGACTTTCGGGATCGAGCTGCATCCGGAGAACGTGCTTGTCGGTTTCCCGATGAACGAAACGAACGCAGCACATCGAACCGACGGCAACGAAGGTGGAGGCGGCACATGACGAGGACGACGACGCGCCCTCCTGGTCGCTCCGCAGCCATCAAGAAGACAGGGACTCAGAAGAAAGCCGCCGTTTCGTCGTCGAAACGGAAATCGGCCGCCCGTCGGCCGACCGCCGATCCCAGGATCGAAGCTCGCCGTCGTCAGGTCGCCAAGACCGAGGGAAAGAAACGGCTGCGCCTCTTGATAGCGCTTTCGGTGATCACGTTGGGCTCGATCGGATCTCTGGTGCTGCTTCAGAGCAGTTGGCTCGACATCGAGGAAGTCCTCGTTGTCGGTGGAGAACGAACGGACCCAGGCGCTGTCCGATCGGCATCCGGCATCGTTCTCGCTACACCTCTGGTTGATCTCGATCTGGTCGCGTCTGCTGAGGCGGTCGAGGCGTTGCCATGGGTGGCGACCGCAACCGTCAGCCGCGAGTGGAACGGCACGGTCACCGTGTCCATTACCGAACGAGTCGCAGCGATCGCGCTGCCCACGGTCGATCCTGCCACCAACGGTTTCATGTTGGTCGACGTGGCAGGACGTCAGTTGGGGTCCGTGGCGGAACGTCCGGATTGGGCCCACATCATCAACGGCCTGGCCGCGAACGGAGTGCCCGGTCAGCCGGCTCCGACCGAAGTGCACGGGGTCATCCGTTTGCTCTCGCTCATGACACCCGACCAACTCGGCGGTGTTGTCTCGGTTTCTGTGGTCGAACGGAACCTCGTTCTCGACCTGACCGATGGTGGGCTCGTCGACCTCGGCAACGACAGCGGATTGACCGAAAAGTTGGTCAGCTACGACACAATTCGGGCGTCCGTCGACCTTCGTTGCCTTCATCGCATCGACCTTCGGGTGCCCACCGCGCCCGCGATCACGCGCATCAGCGCCACCGGCGAAACCGACCAAGCGTTGTCCGACCTGGTCAACTGCACCTAGCCTCACCGGGCGGCGCTCGGGTCACGATCGGCGACGCGCGTCTCAACTGGAAAGAAACTGGCTCAATGAACACCCAGAATTATGTGGCGGTAATCAAGGTCGTCGGTGTCGGCGGTGGCGGATGCAACGCCATCAATCGGATGATCGATGCCGGGCTCCGTGGAGTTGAATTCATCGCGGTCAACACCGATGCTCAGGCACTTCTGATGAACGATGCGGAAACCAAGATCCACATCGGACGCGATCTCACTCGAGGGCTCGGCGCCGGAAGCGATCCTGAGATCGGTCAGCAAGCAGCAGAGGATCACAGCGACGAGATCGCGGCTGCACTCGACGGATCCGACATGGTGTTCATCACCGCGGGCGAGGGTGGCGGTACCGGGACCGGTGCGGCCCCCATCATCGCCGAGATCGCAAAGAGCCAGGGCGCCCTGACGATCGCCGTCGTCACAAGGCCGTTCGGCTTCGAAGGGCGTCGCCGAGCAACGCAGGCCGACAACGGGATCGGGCGGCTGAAGGACAAGGTCGACACCCAGATCGTCATCCCGAACGACCGGCTCCTCTCGATTGCTGACGAGAAAACAACGATGGTCAACGCCTTCGGCATGGCCGATGAGATCCTTCTATCCGGGGTAGCCGGCATCACCGATCTCATCACCACTCCCGGTCTGATCAACACCGACTTCGCAGACGTTCGGATGATCATGCACAACGCAGGTTCGGCTCTGATGGGAATTGGCAAAGCCAGCGGCGAGGGTCGAGCGTTGGCTGCGGCGAGGGCTGCGATCGCCAGCCCGTTGCTCGAAGCTTCGATCGAGGGCGCCAGAGGGATCCTCCTTTCCATCGCAGGATCCAGCGAGCTCGGTCTGTTCGAAGTGAATGAGTCGGCGGAGATCATTCATGACGTCGCTCACCCCGATGCCAACATCATTTTCGGGACTGTCGTCGACGAGAGCATGGACGACGAGATTCGCGTGACTGTCATTGCCGCCGGTTTCGACCGTTGGGACGCTGACGCAGACCCGAGCGTGTCCGATCCACTTGCTGATCTGCATGACGACGACGCGCTGCCGAGTGGAGCCGTCGACATCTTTGCATCCGACGATGATGACGACGACGGGTTCGACGTTCCCTCGTTCCTGAAATAGCGGATCGAACCGTGGAGCGCCGACGGTTCGACCTCGATCGAGTGTCGGTCAACATCGTGACCACCGATCGCTCCGACGGCAGTTTTGCCCTCGACGTCGAGCCCGCCGTTCTTTCCGAGCGACGCGCCGCGATCTGCGATCGAAACTGGTTCGCCGTGCGCCAGATTCATGGTTCTACGATTGTCGACGCGGCGGACGTTGGTGAGTCGTTGCCGGAGTCGGCATCGACCGACGAGTCGGAGGCCGACGGTGTCGTGACGTTCACCGACAGCCATGCTGTCTCAGTACTCACTGCCGATTGCGCTCCAGTTGTTCTTGTCGGGTCGATCGGGGTTGCGGTGATCCACGCCGGTTGGCGTGGTGCGATCGCTGGAGTGATCGAGGCCGCAGCCGCGAAGTTGGCCGCCGGCGGGGCGCAACCGATTGCCAGCGTCCTCGGGCCGTGTATCCAGCCCGAGGCCTACGAGTTCGGTGCAGACGACCTCCAACGGATCGTCGCAGCGTTCGGAGGCGAAGTCGCATCCAAGAGGTTCGACGGGTCTGATGCCCTCGACCTCACCCGGGTGATCCAGATTTCCTGCGAGCGGGCTGGTTGGCCGGCACCCGAACGTCCGTCATGCACGAGTTCAAGCCAGTTCTTCAGCCATCGAACGCGTGGTGACGTTGGCCGTCAGGCCACAGTGGCTTGGTTGGATCATCGATGAGCGATCCTTCCCCGACCGGTTTCCCTGACCTCGAGACCCTCTTGGCCCGGCGTGCGGTGCTGCTCGATCGTATTGCCGACGCCGGCGGTGATCCCGAAGTGGTCGAGGTGCTCGCTGTGACGAAGCGGTTCCCGGTCGAGGCGGTCGAGCTCGCAGTGGCAGCCGGTTTTCGGTCAGTGGGGGAGAACTATGCGCAAGAGCTGATCGAGAAGGCTGCTGCGTTCAGCGTCATTGCAGAGAGCTCGCCGCAACCGGCAGTGGTCATCC
>CAZYLX010000240.1:0-5649 GCA_964648595.1 uncultured Acidimicrobiaceae bacterium | reverse complement strand
CGTGGTCATCTGCTGTTCAGAGACGGGATGCAGATGAGCTTTTTGGTTTCCACCGAAGAGAAGACCTCGCTGCGATCCGATCGGAGCGGGCGCTTCGAACTCGGTTCGGTGGAACCGGGCACGCACAACTTTGTGATCACCTCTGACGGCTTCCGCCTCCCGTTCGAGATCGAGGTCACGCCGTGACCAGCACGATGTCGGGCTCGCTCGATGACGCACTCGAGTTGGCGGGCGCCGGTGACTTCGCGGCGGCGCTGGCCGTCCTCGAACCCGAACTCGCCACTCAACCCAGCGGCGATGTCTGCTACCTGGCCGCGCGGTTGTGGATGCAGAGCGGCGACCTCCCGATCGCTCTGCACTGGGTGACCGAAGCCCGATCGGCCTTCGAGTCCGAGGGCAATGCCCTCCAAGCAATCAGAACCGATCTCGGGCGGATCAACATCCTCGACGACCTGACACGCCATGACGACGCCATTGAGGTCGGAAGGCGACTGCAGAGCGAGCTGGCCGAGCGAGCCTCCGATCTCGGAAGCTCCGACGTCGAGCAGTTTCGATGGATGCAGGCTGCAGCGGCCGAGAATCTTGGCGCAAGCCTCGGCCTCACGGGAAGACACGCCGCTGCTGTTCGCTCGCTTCGCCTCGCAGAAGACCTGTACGGATCTGTCGGGTCGATGCACGACCAGGCTCGCGTCATCGCAAATCTCGGCATCGAGAAACTCGAGACCGGGCGCCCAGACGAGGCCATCCTCCTTCTCGAACAGGCAATGGCTGGCTTCTCCGAACGAGCAACAGACGTTCCGAACGAATCCCACGAACCCGCTGATCCTTCACTCGTTCACCGTTGCCAGATCCATCTGGGCCGCGCCCATGCCCTGGCCGGTCACTACGGGCAGGCGATGGCCATCCTCGACCACGCCGGTCTGTCGACCAACGACATGACCGACATCGACGCCCTCCGATCATTGCTCGTGCAGAACGAGATCCGGTGCTCTCTGAACCTCTGGCCAGACGTCCTCGTCGCTGCCGACAGCATCGACGACCGACTCCGGGAACGGGGCCTCCTCCGGGAAACAGCGACCAACGATTGGCATCGAGCGCGAGGACTGGCTGGCTTGGGCCGGTTCGACGCAGCGATCGAGGCACATCGGTCATCCATCGACGCCTTCGACGAGCTTGGCTTGCCAACGTGCTCTGCACGAGTCCGAGTCGATCTTGCGATCCTCCTCGAACCGGCAGACGCGGTCCGAGAGCTCGACCAGGCGAGCCATGCGTTCAGGAATGCGGCAGAGCTTCGTGGGGTCGCAGACGCCGCGCTCGTGCGGGCTGATCTCGAGGAGGATCCAGCCGACCGACGCAACTTCGTCGAGGTCGCCGGCCAAGCCGGAGCAGCCGATTTCCACGAGACCGCGTGGCGGCTCGACTGGCATCGGGCGCTGCAGGCCGAGTCGAGCAGCGACCAGGACGAGGCGATCGCCTGTCTACACCGGTCGATTGCTTCGTTGGAGCATCTTCGCAGCGATCTCGAGACCGACCGCCAGCGGGCACCGTTCATGGTTGGTCGACGCAAGCCACTCGAACTTCTTGTTGCGAGCCACCTGAATCGAGGCGAGATCGAGCAAGCGTTCGACGCATCGCTACACCATCGGGCCTGGACCTTCCGCGAGGACGGTGACGAGCCAACCAACCGGCCACCGAGCAATACCGTCCTGTACCAAATCGTGGGTCAACGGATTCTGGCGTTCGTCACCAAAGACGCCGGACCGGAGCTGCTCGATCTCGGAGAATGCGCCGGTGAGGTCGACGAACTCCTCGTCCGGCTCGACGCCGAGTGGCGCCACGTCAGCGAGCCCCGCCTGCGCGTTCACCTCCCAGCACTGCGGGCTGCGACCGACGACATCCTCCATGGGCTCTACCTCCGACTCTTCGCTCCGGTGGAGCCGCACCTCTCGGGCGCTCCGGTCACCATCGTGCCAACCGGTCGGCTGGCGATGGTTCCGTTCCACGCCCTTCACGACGGCTTCGACTATCTGATCGATCGCCAGCAGATCTCCTTGGCTCTCCGACCGATGGACGAAGTTCACCGAGGGAGCGCGCCGTCCACACTGGTGATCGGCGTCGCCGATCGACTGGCTCCCGCCATCGCGACCGAAGCCGAACGCATCGCCGAGATCACGAATGGTCGGCTGCTGACGGGAGCCGACGCGTCAGCCGACGAGATCCGCGCTGCGGTTTCCAATTTCGATGTGATCCACCTCGCTTGTCACAGCTCGTTCGAGCCAACGAATCCATGGCTCTCCTCCATCCAGCTCGGCGATCGGCGGGTGCGCGCCGCCGAACTGGCCGAGTGGGACCTCAGCGGGCAGACCGTGGTCTTGGCCTCGTGCAGTTCCGGACGCCAGCGCAACCTCGGTGAGGATGAACTGCTCGGACTGCCTCGCGCACTGCTTTCCGCTGGCGCCGCGGAGGTCGTGATGAGTTTGTGGCCAGTCGACGACAACTCGGCGGTTGGCCTCAACACCCACCTCCATTCGAGGTTGGCGATCGACACCACCGGTGCTGCGCTGCGCTCGGCACAGCTCGCAGCCAAGAGTCTTCTCCCCCATCCCTACCTCTGGGCCGCCCCGACCCTCTGCCGAGGAACGGCGACACCGACCCCATCGCATCAGATGTCATCACATCGAAGGAGTTCAACATGAGACGAACCCGCATGTCTCGGGTTGCCCGCACCGCCGTGGCCAGCCTCGTCGCCATCCAAGGTTTCCTGATCGTTCCGGGCCTCCTCTCCGTGCAACCGGCAGGCGCCGCCGTCCGGATTCCGGTCACGCTGAGCGTTGTTGCCAAGGCCGACGACCGAGCTGCGCTCGACCAAGCAGCCGAACGCCAGGATGCCGTCGTGATCAGAGTCCTTCGGGCTGACCGGGATCTGTATCTCGTCGAGAAGCAAACGCTGATCGAGTTCAAGAACATCGACAAGGACACGAGCGACCTCGCCGAGAGAATCGGAAAGTCAGATGGCGTGGCGTGGGCGGTCGAATCCGACGGATCGGTCGGCGGCGATCGCTTCTATGCCTGGCCCTCGGGTCGCCCGAGCCGCGGACAAGGTGGGGTGAACCTGGCCACGTTCATGGATCTTGCGGTCAGTCACGAGCTGGCAACCGGTCAGGGCATTCGTATCGCGGTCCTGGACACAGGCTTCGACGAAGATCATCCGCTCCTGGAGCCTGTTCTCGGTGAAGGTGTCGACGTTGTCGACGGACACCCGAACGTCGGCGACTGGCTCAACAACGTCGACGACGACGGCGACGGCCTCATCGACGAGGCCCACGGCCATGGAACCTACGTTGCCGGTGTGATCGCCCAGATTGCTCCCGACGCAACGATCATCCCGATCCGCGTGCTCGAGGCTGATGGGATCGGCAGCCTTTACAGCGTCATCGACGGAATCGACGAAGCCATCGCCCGCGGCGCTGACGTCATCAACATTAGTTTCGGCACGTTCACCGACTCTCGGGCGTTGAAGGACGCGGTCAAACGGGCGACCGATGCCGGAGTGGTGATCGTTGCTGCTGCCGGCAACGATGGCAGCGACGTCAAGCAGTATCCGGCGGCGTACGGCGGAGTCATCGCGGTCAGCGCCTACGCGCCAGACGACGCCGGCCTTGCCGGATTCGGCAACTACGGAGACTGGATCGACGTCTCAGCGCCAGGCGTGAACATCCGTAGCTCGCGTCCCGGCGGAGGAATGGGGATCTGGTCCGGCTCATCTCTGGCTGCTCCGATCGTGAGCGGCCAGGTGGCGTTGCTCATCGAGCTCGATCCAAAGAAGGGCAGAAAGGACGCTGAGAAGCTGGTTCGCAAGAGTGCGGTGAAGACAAACGGTGAACGGCGAACCAAAGAAGGCGTGATCGATCTGCAGTCCGCTCTCGCCGAACTGGAATAGTTTTCGGAGATCTGCCTTCGCTGTATTTCTGGGCTCGTTCGCCGCACTGGTGGGCTCCTTGATCTCTCGGCAAAAGGAGTTTCCATGTTCGGATCCAGATTGGTTGGGAAGTGGGCCCGCCACGTCCTGGCAATGGCCGCCGTCATCCTCATCGCCGGCACGTTCTTCTCGACCGTGCCGGCCTCGGCGGCAAGCTCCATCGAGTACTCGTTCACCTTCGTGAACGGCCAGACGATCAGTGGTACCTCCCAGGACAATGTTGCGTTCCTGAACAGCGCTGGTGGCACCGACGCCGGCAACCCGATCGGCATGGAAGTCCATGTCTCCTGTTCCGATGACTTCCCGGGAGGCTTCGGCGAGAAGGACGGTCCGGACCCCACCCGTGACTCCGCCTGGCAGATCGCGAGCTTCCAGATCAGCAAGGTCAAGGATGACGGCAAGGTCGAGAAGACCTGTGGCTCGGGCGACCTCGACAACCCCGACGTCGCTGGCGGCATCGAGAAGGGGAAGGCGTACTCGTTCACCTTCGTGAACGGCCAGACCATCTCCGGTGTTTCCGAAGACAACGTGGCATTCCTTCCGAATGCCGGCGGCACAGACGCCAACAACCCTATCGGCATGGACATCCACGTCTCCTGCTCCGACGACTTCCCAGGAGGCTTCGGCGAGAAGGACGGCCCAGACTCCACACGCGACTCCGCATGGCAGATCGCCTCCTACACGATCGACAAGATCGACAAGGGCCAGATCAAGGACAGCTGCTCGGGATCGTTCATCCCACCCGGGCCACCACCGACGCCCTCGATCCAAATCATCAAGACGGTGAACGGTGAGGACGCAAACGTCGCACCAGGGCCTGAGATCGCCGTTGGCCAAGAAGCCGTGCTGGCCTACGAAGTCATCAACACCGGCACCGTGACGCTGCAGAACGTCGCCGTCGTTGATGCCGACCTTGGTCCGATCCCCTGCCCGTCGACAACGCTGCAACCCGGAGCCAGCTTCTTCTGCGACGAACAGAGCGAGCTCATCACCCAACCCGGCGCTGTCTTCATGGAAGCCGCCGTATCGGGAACAGCCTCCATCAGCGGCACACCCATCCCGCCCCTCACCAATCAAGGGAAGGGCAACTACTTCACGTTCGTGTTCACGAACGGTGTGGTCTCCTCGGGCTTCAGTGAGGGCAACACGGCCTTCCTGCCCAATGCCGGTGGCACCGATCCGAACAACCCGCTCGGCGTCGAAGTCCACGTCTCCTGCTCCGATGACTTCCCTGGCGGCTTCGGCGAGAAGGACGGGCCGACCTCCGGACGCGATGCAGCCGTCGCTGCCTACACGATCGTGAAGGCCAAGAGCGACGGCAAAATCGACAAGACCTGTTCCGACGTGCTCTCGCCTGTGAGCCAGACCGTCACCGACGATGATCCGATCAACTTCGTTGCCGTCTCCGGCACTCCGGACGCTCCGTCGATTGATTTGATGAAGACGGTCAACGGCCAGGACGCAAACAGCGCACCAGGCCCGACCTTCCAAGTCGGACAAACCATCACCATCGGCTACAAGATCACCAACACCGGCGACACGCCGCTGTTGAACATCTCCGTCACCGACTTCACAAACGGAGCGGTCGCCTGCAACCCAGGAACCATGGCCCCCGACGCCATGTTCACCTGCCCCAGCGTCACCGAAGTGGTGACCCAACCAGGCAACGT
>CAZYLX010000239.1:0-5656 GCA_964648595.1 uncultured Acidimicrobiaceae bacterium | reverse complement strand
CGAACGAGTCGACATCGTCGACAATCCGTAGGGAAGACCGGCACGAGCGGCGGAACGAGCAACAGCCAGCTCGCCTTGCGAGTTGGCGATGCGACCGAAGCCCGTCGGAGCCAGGATCAGCGGCATCGGTAGCTGCTTGCCGAACAGCGTGGTGCTCGTGTCGATGTTCGAAACGTCGCGCAGAATGCGGGGCCGGAACTGGAGGCGCCGATACGCGGTGACCGAGTCGCGCAGCGCGAACTCGTCCTCGGCACCGCCGTCGATGTAGTCGAACACGCCGAACGGCAGCCGGCGCTTGGCGATCTTGCGGAGGTCGTCGACGTTGGCAGCCCTGCTCAGACGGCGGGCAACAGGATCGGTCTCGATCGGCTTGAACTGCACGACAGAACGGAAGGTCTCGATCATCCCCATGACCAGAGGCTACGCCCCACACCCCGTTACCGAAAGTCTCGAGGGGGCCGCGGCCAGCCGCTGAGATCTTCCTCGATCATCTGGCGTTTCCTGATTCGAGACACCATCATTGCGCCGTTCGATCTCTCCTAGCTCGACACGATTCGACTCACGAGGCCCCATGCCCGACACCATGATTTCTGCTGAATCCGAAGCGAAGCTCGTTGCTGACGCGATCGCTGACCTGCTCCGCGAGCACGACCCGGCCAAGGAATCCCACGAGGAATTCCGTGGCCATCAGTTCGACCACGGCCTCGCCTGGGTCCACTTCTCGGAAGGAAGTGGCGGCCTCGGCGTGCCTCCCAATCTCCAGAAGGATGTCGAACGCGCGCTGCGTGATGCTGGCGCCAAGCCGGCCCATCCCGCCACCTTCTTCATGTACCTGGCGGGACCGACCATCGACACTCACGGTTCCGCGGAGCAGAAGAAGCGTTTCCTTCGCACGATGTTCACCGGGGAAGAGCGCTGGTGTCAGCTCTTCAGTGAGCCGGGAGCTGGCAGCGATTTTGCTGGTCTTGCGTGCAAGGCGATCGAGGACGGCGACGAGTGGATCGTCAACGGCCAGAAGGTGTGGAACACCATGGCCCACCTCGCTGACTGGGGCATGCTCGTCACCCGTAGCGATCCCAGCGCGCCGAAACACAAAGGCATGACCTACTTCGCTCTCGACATGAAGTCACCCGGTGTCGAGGTTCGGCCCCTGCGTCAGATCACCGGCGAGGCCGAGTTCAACGAGGTCTATTTGACCGATGCTCGCATCCCCGATGCCAACCGCATCGGCGACCGTGGCGAGGGCTGGCGAGTGTCGCTGACCACGCTCATGAACGAACGCAACGCCATCGGCGCCGGCTCCGGCGGCCCGCCCAAGCGGGGCTCCGGTGTCATCGGCGCTGCTGTCGGCATCTGGAACGATCTCGACGACGACGCAAGGACCGCCACGGTCAGGGACGAGCTCATGGACCTGTGGGTCCAGGCCGAGGTCCTTCGCCTCACGAACGTCCGGGCAGGTCAGAATCGAAAGTCCGGCAATCCCGGACCGGAGATGTCGGTGGCCAAGTTGGCCTACGCCGGCCTCAACCAGAAGATCATGAACCTCTGCGTCAACATGCAGGGTGCGGCCGGGCAAGTCGGATTCGACTACACGTTCCGTCGCCCCGAGGACCTCTCGGTGTCGGGAATCGAGAACGGGATCGGCCATGGCTTCCTCCGGGTTCGAGCCAACTCGATCGAAGGCGGCACGTCCGAGATCATGCGGAACATCATCGGCGAGCAAGTACTCGGCCTGCCCGGCGAGCCTCGGGTCGACAAGAACGTCGCCTGGACCGACGTTCCCCGTAACTGATGCCCACGGCCGAACGATCTGCCATTCCCGGCTACGACGTCGCTGCCGTTGAAGCATGGATCAGCGAGAACGTCGAGGGGCTGTCGCCTCCCTTTGCTTGGACTCGCCTCGAAGGTGGCCACTCGAATCTGACCTATGCGTTGGTCGATACCGAAGGTCGGAGGGCCGTCGTTCGCCGACCGCCAGAGGGCGAGCTTCTCCCGAAGGCTCACGACATGGGCCGTGAATTCAAGGCCATCAGCGGCCTCGGGCCGACCGACGTGCCCGTACCGATCGCCTACGGCTACTGCGAGAACCCAGAGATCACTGGCGCTCATTTCTATGTGATGAGCCAGGTCGATGGCATGGCGCTCTACAACAAGACCGAATCACAGGAGTACCTGACTCCGGAGGCGCGGGCGAACGTTGGACCCTCCTTCATCGACACCCTGGCCGCCCTCCACAGCGTCGATCCGGCTGATGTCGGCCTCGACGATCTCGGCCGGCCCGACGGCTACGTCGCCCGCCAACTTCGCACGTGGTACGGCTCGTGGAAGGCGTCGGCGGAAGCCGCGGACTACGACGATCCACGGGTCCATGCGCTCTACGAGCATTTCGTGGGCAACCTTCCCGAACAGGGTCCAGCACGCGTCGTCCACGGCGACTTCGGCCTGCACAACTGCATGTTCGCCCCAGACGGTTCGGTCACCGCCGTGCTCGATTGGGAAATCGCGACGCTCGGTGATCCACTCGCCGACTTCGCCTATGCGTTGAATGCTTGGGGCGAGCCAGGCAGTTCAGATCCGCTGGCGGCAGAGGGAGCGACGCAGGCTCCCGGCTTCGTCCAGCCCGACGTGTTGATCGATCGCTACGCGGCAAACACCGGTGCTGATCTGTCTGAACTTGCGTTCTACGTTGCCTTCAACCACTTCAAGACGACGTGCATCCTCCATGGGGTGTACGCCCGGTACCGCATGGGCCAGAAGAGCACAGAAGGTGTCGACATGGATGGGCTCAAGGCCCGCATGATCGGATCCCTCGACCGAGCTGCCACGCTGCTCGAGTCCTGACATGGTGGACTCGTTGTCGTGCTGACGCCCGACGACGATGTCCTGATCATGTGGCGCGGGTCATTCACCAACGCCCAGGTCAACGAGCTGCACGCCGACGCGTTCGGGACACGGGTGTTCAGCGACGCTGAATGGAACTGGGTCGGGCTTGTCGACCGGCACAGCCTGGGCTGGGTCACCGCTCGCAACAGCGACGAAGTCCTCGTCGGATTCGTGAACGTGCCTTGGGACGGCTTCGTCCATGCCTGGGTCCAGGATCTGATGGTGGCCGAAACCAGTCGCAGGCAAGGCATCGGTGTTGCTCTGATCAAGGAGGTCCGGAGTCAGGCGAGCGCCGCAGGGTGCGGGTGGCTTCACGTGGACTTCGACGACGACCTGCGCCCCTTCTACTACGACGCCTGCGGCTTCACGCCGAGCAACGCCGGCCTGATCGCCCTCGACTGACATCAGAGTGCGTCGAGGAACCGGTCGTTCTCTTCTGGGGTCCCGATGGTGACGCGCACGCCCTCGCCGGGGAACGGGCGGGTGACGACACCGGCCTTTTCAAGCTCGAGGTACACGGTGTCGGCGAGATCACCCAGCGGCAACCACACGAAGTTCGCCTCTGATCGGGGCAAGCGGTAACCGCGGTCCGCCAATCGGCCGGCAACGCGCTCCCGTTCGATGATGATTTCGCTCACTCGTTGCATGACGTCGTCGTGGGCATCAATCGAGGCCAGGGCCGCGGCCTGGGCGATCCCGTTGATCGAGAACGGTGATTGCGTCTTGTCGATGGTGGTGATGAGTTCCGCGTCGGCGATGGCGTAACCGACTCGGAGCGCGGCGAGCCCCTGCGCCTTCGAGAACGTGCGCAGGACGATCATGTTGGCGAAGTCGGGCAGAAGGGTCGGCACGGTGTCGCCGAGCTCTGGGTCCATGAACTCGTGGTATGCCTCGTCGATCACGATGATGACATCGGACGGCACCTTCTCGGCGAAGGTTCGCAGCTCGTCGACCGACACGGCCGTACCCGTTGGGTTGTTCTGGTTGGCCAGGATCACCATCTTCGTGCGTCGCGTGATCGCGGCCGCTACTGCGTCGAGGTCGAAGGCCTCGTTCACCAGCGGAACGTGGATCGAGTTGCCGCCGACGAGCTGGGTGAAGACCGGGTACACCTCAAACGAGCGCCAGGGGTAAACGACGTCATCACCGTCGTCGACGTAGCTCAACAACAACTGCTGGAGAATGCCGACCGAGCCGCAACCGACCGTGACCTGGCCGGCATCGACGCCGACCCATTCGCCAATGACTTCACGAAGCTCCGACGCACGATGGTCGGCGTAGCGGTTGATTCCTGTCAGTGCGCCGGACATGGCGTCGAGCACGCTCGGGAGCGGACCCCATGGGGTCTCGTTCGACGCCAGCTTGATGGCGTTCACGATGCCGTGCTCGGCCTCGGCCTGCGAGGCGGCCTTCCCCGGACGATAGGCGGGGAGTGATTGGACGACAGCGCGCGGTTGACCGATCATCCGTCGATCGTACCCTGCCGGCTCTGACCGAGTTGGCCCGCCGTCAGCGGATCACATCGAGCCAGAACTGCGTGCACAGTTCGAGCGATTCGACGTCGATCCGTTCATCGTTCCCGTGGAACCGACTGCCGAACTCGCCGGCGGTCACAAACGGGCTGAGAAGCCCGGCTCCATAGGCCACGGCTCCCATCTCCCGGTAGATCCGTGCGTCAGTGAAACCAACAGACATGCCAGGAGTCAAGCGTGCGGTCGGGAACGGGCGCTTCGCGGCCTTGGCCAGCTGATCCCAGAGCGGGGTGTTCACCTGGCTGATGGACGCCGGATCGTTCATGATCGCCTCGACTTCGACGCGGCCGGCCAGATCGCCGAGCGCGGTGTCGAGATGAGCCTGCACTTCGGGGGCGCTCTCGCCGGGCAGCGTTCTGATGTCGATCTCGAGCACCACGTCGTCGGGGATGACGTTGGTCTTCATGAGCCCGCCGTCGACGACGTTGCAGGAGAAGGTCGTGTGCGTGCAGGCGTGCATGAAGGCGGCGTTGGCTGCCGGCATCGTGTCGAGCGCAGCGTCGAGTTTCTGTGGATCGAGCAGAGTCGCAGACGTCTCGGCGTCGAGCTCCATGGACGCGACCCGCTCTCGCCAGAGTTCGGTCATCTTGGCCGGTGGTCGATAATCGGTCAGCCGCTGTATGACCGCAGCTGCGGTGACGAGTGCATTGTCGCGTCGGAACGGCATCGACCCGTGCCCGGGCACTCCTTTGATGCGCAGCCGTCGCCAGGCCACCCCCTTCTCAGCGACGGTCACCAAGATGGATGGGGCCTCGGGAGACCCCGAGTGGAGGCCGCCGTTCTCGGTCAATACATGATCGGCACGAATGGCGTCGGCAGCGTGGTCGGCCATCCACCGCATGCCGTGAGCGCTTCCCGATTCCTCATCGGCGACGGCGAAGTAGATGAGGTCGCCCTCGGGCTGGCGTCCGCTTCGCGCCAGTTCCTTGAAGGCGACAGCCATCGAGGACGTGAGGTTGAGCATGTCGACTGCTCCCCTGCCCCAGATCTCCTCGACGCCATCAGCGGTCGCTACTCGCTCGCCGCCGAACGGGTCACGGCTCCAGCCGCTCTCGTTGACAGGAACGACGTCGGTGTGACCCATCAAGCACAGCGACGGAGCATCAGGATTCGAGCCTGGGATACGGGAAACAAGCGAGACGCGGCCTGGGGTCGGCTCGTATCGTTCGAACGTCAGCCCGTCGCCCTCGAGGTACGCCTGCAGCGTGTCAGCGTTGCGCACTTCTTGCCCAGACGCTCCG
>CAZYLX010000238.1:0-5658 GCA_964648595.1 uncultured Acidimicrobiaceae bacterium | reverse complement strand
GGTCGCGGCCGCCGGCGACACCGGGGGGCAATCCCAGCTTCCTGAACCATGACTTTCTCGTGTCGGCGAACATGGCCATTTGGACCGATGATTTTCACGAGGTTGGCGGCTTCGACGAAAGCCTCTTGCGGGGTGAGGACATCGCCTTCTCATGGGCGTTGCTTCGTCTTGGAGTAGAACTCGGCTATTCCGAAGATGCGATCATGCACTATCGCCATCGGAAAGGGCTCTTGCCAATGATGAAACAGCACTACTTGTACGGGCGCGGCATGAGCCAGATTCTCGCTCGTCTCGGCACGCCAGACGGCGGCAGCGCAATGATGCGCCCCAACGGACAGCGCGTCGAGAAGATGAGTAGCGTGTACCTGCTCCGACGAGGATCGATCGCCGCAGGTCGGCTTGTCGGTCTTGTGGACGAAGCCTTCCGAACGCGCCGCGGCGCCAACCCCACACGCTGATCGCCGCCACCAGGAGCCAATCATGGAACTCTCGTTCGTCATCGCAGCGTTGAAGCGCAGAATCTGGATTGTCTTGATCTTTGCCCAGCTCGGCGCGTTGCCGTTCATTCTCGGCGCCAACCCGGCCAGTGAGGCGACGGCTTTTCAGTCCGAAGCTCTGATCGAGGTGCTGCCACCGCAGGGAGCTCGGACGTCAGCTGCGCAGCCCGATCGCTACGTGTTGACCCAGATGGAGGTTCTCCGTTCCCGAGAGCTTGCTGCAGAGGTTGCTGATCGTTTGGGAAGCACAGAGGGTCCGGGTCCAATTCGGCGCAGTACGACGATTACGCAGATCACTGACACCGACGCCGTCTCGGTTCAGGTCCGGCTTGGTGATCCCACGGAGGCCCAGCGGGTCGCTCAGGCCATTGCCGACGTGTACATCGAGCGCATCCAAGCGGTCGACGATGCCACGCGGCTCCCCGATATTGAGAGGATCACTGTCGATCTGGTCGTCCTTCGCGGCCAGCTCGAAGAAGTCAATCAACGGGTCGTCGACATCATGGCGCCGTACCTCAACTCCGTCCAGGACAACGGGGGCGCCTTGCCACCCCAGTCCATCGTTGCCCCGAACGAGAGCGCGGAGCAGACTTTTCTGACTGCGGAGATTCAGCGCCTCGATGCGCAGCGGAGCCTGCTCGAGAACGAGGTCAGCGGGGTCAACTCCTCGATCGTGCAGCGAGCCACCCTTCCGGAGAATCCGGTCCAGGAGGCAGCTGGCATCTTCAACCTCGCGTTCCTGATCGGTATGACCTTGCTCGGCGTGACCGTGGCCCTCGTCTGGGCTCGGCTGTCGCCGAAACTCCTCGACGAGGTGCATGCCACCGAGGTCCTCGGCATACCCGTTGTCTCGAGGATCAAGCGCTCAGGAGCGCTCAAGAAGGACCCTCTCGTTGCCTTCAATCGTCTCCCGCAGGATCTCATCGCCAGCGTTGATCAGATCGCAGTTCAAGCAGAAGCGTTGGCCGAGATCGACCGTCCGCTGACCATCGCTGTTGTTGGTTCCCAGCGGGGAGCTGGCACGACCACGACGGCCGTTGCTCTCGCGGCGCGCTTCGCGGCGGCTGAGTACTCGGTCCTCATCGTGGACGCTGATCGTCGCGACCCGTGGATCACCGAGGTGTTCGCGTCGAGTGATCATGGGGGTCTTCCTGCCTTGATCGGCCAGAGCCCGGTCGGGGTCGACAAGATCTTCAGCCGGACGAGCGAGCCCGATGTCCGAGTCCTCGGCTTTTCCGGCAACGGCGCAGCGCTGCGCCGCGAGACCGTGCCGTTGCTGGTCGACCGCTCCCGGGAGGCCGCACAGGTCATCATCTTCGATGGGGGACCCTTGCTCGACGCCGCTTCCAGTGTGGAACTCACGAACGTCGTCGATGCGGTGGTATTGGCCGTTCCGCTCTCAGCCGCACGCGTCGACGACCTGACGATCGTGACCCGCCAGCTCACCAGCGTTGCCGGCAGAGTGCTGCCGGTGCTTACCGGCCCCTCTGGTGGTGTAGCGGGCCGCCAACCGGTGTCCTCGAACCTTGGCGCCGACAGTAAGGGTCTTGACGGCGCAATGGTCACCGCTGCTCGCGGCTCGGAAGAGCCCATCGCACCCCGCCGCACACGGGGCAACGGCTCTGGAACCTCGGACCGCTTGAAGAAGGCCAACGCCGCGTCGGAATCCTCAACGCTTGCCGATGTCGTGGCAGCCCCATCCGAGACTCCTCCGCCGGCAAAGTCGAAGCGGACTCCCGCTCGTACCAGTGCAAGTCGGGCCGAAACCGGCGCCGCCGAGACAAAGGGCAAGTAAGAGGGAACCATGATTGCATCCACTGACACGCCGAACCCTGCCGACATCCCGGTCGTCATCCTGTGCGGAGGACAGGGAACCCGTATACGTGAGGCCTCGGAGAAGCTCCCGAAGCCACTCATCGACATTGGCGGCAAGCCCGTTCTCTGGCACATCATGAAGACCTACGGCGCCCACGGCTTCCGAAAGTTCGTGCTCTGCCTCGGCTACAAGGCCTGGGACATCAAGGAGTACTTCATCAGATATCAGGAGAACGTCACCGACTTCACGATCAACGTCTCAAACGGTCAGGGCCCGCAATTCCATGAGCGGGCCGACTTGGACGACTGGGACGTGAGCCTCGTCGACACCGGTATGCACACTGGTACCGGCGGCCGGCTCGACAAGGTCAGGGACCTCCTCGACCAGCCGTACTTCATGGTGAGCTACGGGGATGGTGTTGGCGCCGTCGATCTCTCTGGAGAGCTCTCAGCTCTGGCAGCCGATCCGAAGCTCATGGCGATGGTCACCGGCGTTCATCCGACCAGTCGTTACGGCGAGCTGGCAACCGAAGGCAACCGGGTGGTGGATTTCGCTGAGAAGCTTCCGTCGGAGGGCTGGGTCTCCGGCGGGTTCTTCGCCTTTCGTCAAGAGTTCCTCGATCGGCTGCTCGCCGATCCATCCCATTTCTTCGAACAAGGGCCGATGCAAGACCTTGCTCGTGAGCAGCGCCTCGGCCTTTGGGAGCACCTTGGCTTCTGGATGGGCATGGACACCTACCGCGAGTACTCGGCTCTCAACGAAATGTGGGACAACGACGAAGCCGAGTGGAAGATCTGGTAGTTCAACTGCCCGTGCCCCTCACGAGAGCGAGGAGCGTTCCGAACAGGAAGGCAAGATCGCTCCGGAATGTCAGGTGCTCGACGTAGTTCAGATCGATGTCGAGCCCGGCGTCGAGGTTGCCGCTCGCTCGTAGCGATGACACCTGGAAAGGGCCGGTCAAACCAGGCCGAACAAGGTGTCGAGGGTGAGCCCGGAAGGTCGCCGACGCAACGTCGGCCATCTGCGGCCGGGGGCCAACAAGCGACATGTCCCCGCGCAAGACGTTCACCAGTTGAGGTAGCTCGTCAACGCTGAACTTGCGGAGTGTGCGGCCCAACCCGGTGTGTCTCGGGTCAGTCGAGCTCTTGTGGCCGTTTCGACGATCGGTGTCTCGAGGCCCGTCCGAGTCGTCTCTGCGGTCCGCAGTGCTTGCTCGCCGGCTGTGTTCCATCGTACGGAATTTGTACATCCTGAACACCGTCGCATTCCGGCCAATGCGGCGTTGGCGAAGCACGATGCCCGGTCCGAGCTTGATCCGTAGCGCCAACGCAGCAAGGGCGAGAACGGGCAGTGCCAGAAGAAGCAGAGGTATGACGATCAAGAGATCGACGAGACGCTTGCCAGCGGCTCGGTACCAACTCGTTGGTGCCGTCGCCACCACCGCGGCGGCAGCTCTCGGTTCTGTGAAGGTCATACGATCCGATCGGACTGACGGGTGCGGACGTGAGTATCGCGAAGGATTCGTCGGGCCGAAAGTGTCGGAGGAGATTTACCCAGACTCGCTTCCGTGGGTGGATTGCGATGCGGTCAACCGTTTGTCGGCCCGGTATCGGCCTGCACCGGGGTCTTCGCGTGCTCAGCCGCAAGCTTCTTTGTTGTCCGATCGCGGAGATCGATCACGGTTGGTGATGGCGTCGTCGAAACATCGACCTTTTGGGCTGGAAGGATCCGACGTAGTGGGAGCATGAGAATGCTGACGAGTATCTGCTCAACCGTGGCGAGCAGGATGCGGAGGTCGAGGCTGAACGTCCAGTTCTCGACATAGTGGAGGTCGAGGCGTCGATAGGCACTGAAGCTGGCGTTGCTTCGCGCTTCGACTTGCCACAGACCAGTGATCCCAGGTCGGACATCGAAGCGACCGCGGAGTTCTTCGTCGAACGCCTCTTCTTCTTCCCCTAGAGCAGGCCTGGGTCCGACGAGGCTCATTTCACCCCTGATGACGTTGATGAGCTGTGGGAGTTCGTCGATCGAAGTATCGCGGATGAATCGGCCGACCCGGGTGATTCGGGGATCGTGGGCAACCTTGAACAGCGGACCGGTGCGTTCGTTCGCCGCAGCGAGTTCGGCTTTGAGGTCTTCTGCATTGGTGACCATGGAACGGAACTTGAGCATGCCGAAGAACTCGGCGCCTCGACCGGCCCGCTGCTGACGGAACAACACCGGGCCACCATCTTCGACCTTGATGGCCAGGGCGGTGAGAAGGAGGATCGGAGAAGCCAGGATCAGCCCGATCGTGGCCCCGACAATGTCGAGTATCCGCTTGGAGAAGCGTTGCCACGCCTTTGGCTTGTTGGTCGACATGACCACGATCGGTTCGTGGGCCAGCGAGCGCACGTCGAAGCGCCCGGCCCAGAGTCGGCTGACGCCGGTGGAGAGGTGCACGTCAAAGCCGGCGTTGAACAACTGCTGGGTGATCGACTTGAATTGGTCGGCACGGAATCCTGTCGGAGTGACGATCGCGGCTTGGGTCTCGTGCACATGCATGAGTTCGACGAGACGTTGTGTCGGGCCGAGCCAGAGGTGGGCGAGCCCGTGCTTGTCAGCGACGGGCAGGTGGCCGATGATGCCGGCGAGTTCGAACCGGGACTCGGGGTGATCGACGATGACCTCGGCCAATTCTCCGGCTTCCTTGCCGGTGCCGACGATCACGACCTTCTGGGGGCGGAGCTTGGTCTCCATCTCGTCGGCGAGTGCTCGGATAAGCCCGCGGGTCAGGATCGAGGCACCTGCAGCGGCCGCAAGACCGACGAGCACTTCCCAAGCTCCGAGGTTCCAGTCGAGAAATGCGACTGCTGCGATCATGACACCGGTGCCGACCACCGCAGAAAGGAGGAGCCGTGAGATTTCCTCGGTGCGGGGGAGAGCGGGCCGGCTCTGATACAGATCCTTGCGCTGGTAGTCGAGGAGGGTCGCCGCGACGACGATCAGCACCAGGACGAATGATTGCTCGTTCGAGCGGGCGTCAATAACGGTGATGTTGGCAACCACGAGCACGAACACCCATGGCACAAGTAACGATATGGCGTCGGCCAGGCGGGTCATGACCCGTCGCTCGACCGCCCTCTGCACTATTCGATCCACGTACGCCCTCCGCCAAGATGACACACCGAGAGAATCCTCGGCCCGCTCAAAAGAACTTAGACGTCGGCGCTCGCTACAACGTGGATTTGAGGTGAAATCGCCTACAGATTCGATGCATTGTCATCGTCTGGCAACATCTCGTGAAGGGTTGCGGAGCTAGAGGGCGAGCCGGGGCCATCCTGCGTCCTTCGCGGATACGGAGAG